>CAYJJP010000345.1:0-2861 GCA_964370525.1 uncultured Desulfovibrionaceae bacterium
ATTTAAGCCAAGAATCTTTTCTGTTTGAATTTTTTCCCATGCCTTTTGACAAGCCGCTAAGGTTATAGCATGTTTTTCCGGATTTATTTTGCTGCCACTGCGATTGCTTTGTCTTATAGTGCCTGTGTAGGGAGCTGTAGATTTTGTTTCTTTATGTAATTTAGGCTGACTATCCAAGTGCTTTATAAGGCTTTTTGGCAGAAATTCTTTCCCTAGTTCAGTTTCATACAAATACATAACAACTTCATGAGGATTTATATATCCGGTAAAGCTTTTCTTCGCATCTGCATAATTTTTATGAATAAAAAAAGTTTCATCCGCAGTATAATGTTGTGGAGAATGTTGCAGCATTACAAAATCCCTAAGAGCTTTATATAATTTTTCCCCATGGCTTAGTTGCGTAACGGGATTTTTTATGTACCCTGCCTCAACGCTTTCATAGATAAACATCAATATTCTATCAATAATGTTCATTTTTTCTACTTCATCAGGCTCTGTAATACTACAATTAGCATCAAAAGTTGCCGTACCATCCCTTGTAACCATAAGAAATTGTGTTCCGTTTTTGAATGCTTCTTCAGAACATTTGAAAAAATACAAAAATCCGCAGAATTTTTGCACTTCTTCACGTGGTTTTTGCAAAAACCTTACCCATTGTTCATCAAGTTCTAATTTCTCAAGCATATTACTACCCAAAACTTATTTATTCAAAATCTTCTTCAAAGTATCCATTTGTAAATGTGCATAGCGTTGGGTCATTTCAGGGCTTGAATGCGTAAGCAGTTTTTGCACGCTGTATAAATCGGCACCATTATTCACCAATGAGCTTGCAAAGTTATGTCGTAGGCCGTGTACTGCCCTAAAATCCGTATCTAAGCCAGCTTGCTTTTTTATTTTATCAGCAAATTTCCGTATATCTTTGCGTTTCTCTCCAGCACTATTTGGGAATATATATTTACTATCTGCTTTGTCAATGATTTTCAATATGGCTAAGGCCTTGTCGCTCAAAGGGAGAATTTCCGTTTTATCGCTCTTGGCTCTGTCGGCATGGAGGATAATAAAGCCTTGTTCCAAGTTTACATCTGTATATTCAAATTATGGGCAAGGACAAGGGCTGCTCCTTTGCGTATGCCGGTGTGAATCGAATACGCAGCCTTTCGCTCTAAAGGCTAAAGTTCCTACTTTTTAAGATGCACAGAGCAACAAAAATAAAATGTATTACTGCAAGCAATTCCTTACAATATAAGGCTCCTGCACAATTGCTAAAATTGATCAAATTGCTGGATTGCTTCACTTCGCTCGCAATGACTTTCGTTGTAAAATCAAATTATTGCGATGAGCTTGCGACGAAGCAATCCATGCCTTTTTTAATTGTGCAGGAGCCTTAATATGAGAGTTGAAAGGATGATATTGTAGAATCTTTTAAGGTGTAGGACACTTAGCTCTAAAGGCTAAAGTTCCTATTTTTTAGACGCAGAGAAAATATAAAATGCTCTTGAATAGCACACATAAATAGTATATATTGTTTTACAGCTGACTCTACAAAAAAAAGCAAAAATACTTTGCGTGTTATGAATGGTGTTATGAAAAACTAATTTTACCACATAATGTATTGAAATATATACTTGTGACGTTGGCCTCCGGAGCCAAAGGCCGTGTGTTCGATTCACGCCGGGCGCGCCAGTAAAATCAAGTGATTCCCTTAAAATTATTAAGTTTCCTAGAAAATGCAGTAAGTTTTTTATCTAAGACTCTCCCTAAAATTTATCTTTATTAGACAATAAGTGAGTTGAAATGGAACAAAATAGCATCATTACTAATAAGTTGTGCAATCAAGCATTTTCTCTTCACAGGTATGTAAAAATAATGGAACGTTTGCAAAATAAAAGTAGTATCGCAAACGATAAAGATTTTCAAAAGCTTTTTAATAGTTTCTATGTTGTTAGGCGTAATGATACGTGGAGAAAATATTATTACGAACTATTTCAAAACTGCAGAGAACAGCACGACAATTGTGTAACATTTGAATATATACTGCAAAATTTGCATACACACACAGGTCAAGTAGAAGCATCATTTGCAAGTAAAATGTTAGCTAGTATAAATCCTGAAATGCCCTTGTGGGATAGGCGAGTGTTGCATTACTTTAAAAAATATGACTTAGAAGGCAGTAATGCACAAGAAAGAATGCATTGCGCTATTAAAACTCATGATATAATTATTGAAAAATACCACGACCAAGAACAACAAAATTTTATTAAAATTTTTGATAATTACTTTCCAAGTTACCCGCATAAGATTTCAAATGTAAAAAAAATTGATTGTATTATTTGGCTATTAGGGGAAGATAAAATTTAAATGCAAATTGAGTTCTATCGTAATTACAAAGGAAAGTAATTCGTAATAAAAATTTGTTTGTAAAATTTATTTTTACTATCATACTGTAATCATAAGCAAATAAATTCAACAAACAAAATACAACAAACAACAATTTTGCAAAAACGCTCCATTTCATAGCAGTGGAGCATTTTTTTTGTCAGCCTTCAAGAAAATTCACCTTGGAGGATATTCACATGACAAAAAATGAAATCACCGCCATTCCGCCCACCCTCGTCACTTATGATGAGTTTGAAGCAAGCAAAATCACAGGCTTTACCGTCAAGACCCTACAACAAAGACGCTGGGCAGGTAAAGCTCCACGCTTTTTAAAAATTGGAAGGAAAATCAGATATCGTGAAAGCGATCTTTTGGAATTTTTAGACCAATCCACCGTTATTCCAAGAAATGAGCAATAATATGCAATTGCATCATGCGCACATTGCAAACGCTCCTATCCGTGCTCAATATTCTCAAAATACCCA
>CAYJJP010000346.1:0-2855 GCA_964370525.1 uncultured Desulfovibrionaceae bacterium
CATTTCACTTGGCAATGTGGGACAAGAAGCCCTGCACAAATTGCTGGCTGTTCAAGCTTATGGTAACACGAATAACACTATATTTTTAGACAAATAATTAAGGAAAGTCTGATTACTTTTTTGCTGGGGGAAAACCTTTTGTGAACAAAAGGTTCTTCCCTCAGACCCCCTTTCCAAAAAACTTTCATGCGAATTTTTCTTACGAAAAATTCTTTTAAAATGAGCTTTAATAAAGTACGTTAACTTAAGGCAAAGTTTATTTTTTTATTTTCAATGAGTTGAAAGTAAAACACGAAGGTTTTCCAAGGGGAACTATCTCGCCGTTCTCGCTGGCGAAGGAATTAATCTGTATTTCCCAATGTATCTCTTAAGGAAAAGGTATTATGCATCCCCTAAAAACATCATTTTTTTCATCACTTGAAGCCATGCGTTTATTACGGCTTGGTATGCCCATTTTTATTGCCCAACTTTCCAGTGTAGGCATGAACTTGGCCGACACTATCATGTCCGGTCAAGCCAGCTCCGTTGACATGGCGGCGGTGGCTGTTTCTTGTTCGGTGTGGCACCCCATCTCACTTTTTGGCATTGGTGTTTTACTTACCGTTTCACCACTTTCGGCTCAGCTGGTAGGCGAAGGAAAAAGCCACGAGTCACCGCACATTATGCGTCAAGGCTTGTGGTGCGCTCTCTTACTCACCATCCCACTCATGCTCTTATTTTATGTTATATCCATAAATATGGGCGTATTTAAGCTTACTCCGGACATGGAAAGGCTTTCCGGCGGCTATTTACGCGCGGTACTATGGAGTTTGCCCGGCTACTATCTTTTTATCTGCATCCGCGGCTTTGTAGAAGGCTTTTCCTTAACACGTCCGGCAATGCTGGTGTCAATTTTGGCACTTGTTTTAAATATTCCCATCAATTACATCTTAATCTACGGAAAATTTGGCTTCCCCGCGCTTGGGGCTGTCGGTTGCGGCGTGGCAACGGCCATTTGCTTTACCTTCATGGGTTTAGCTATGCTGAGCTATGTGTGCTGGGCATCACGTTTCAAAAATTTGGGGCCACTTTTTAAGCCCATGTTTACCAAGGCTCAAGGCGACGACGCTAGCTGCCCTTGGCTACAGCGCTTTGATGCCAAGACCGTCAAACGCATTTTCCGCATCGGCGTGCCGGGTGCTTTGGCCATTCTTTTTGAGGTGGGCCTTTTCGCCACCGCTGCCTTAGCCATAGCCCCTCTCGGTACAGATAGCGTGGCAGGACACCAAGTCGCCTCCAGCATAGCGGGCGTTTTGTTTATTTTGCCGCTTTCCATTAGCCAAACCACCACCATCAGTATTGGGCACTACCTTGGCGCTGGACAAATTACCCGCGCCCGTTTGACCATTTGGACAACCATAGTCATTGGGCTTGCCATTGCATGTTTGAGTTCATTACTTATTTACATTTTTAGAGAAGACATCGTCTACTTATATAATGATGAGATTGCCGTCACAAGCCTTGCCGTTGCGCTCATAGTCTATGCGGCGTCATTTCAAGTTATGGACAGTATGCAAATAATTTGCGTTGGCATTTTGCGTGGTTATAACGACACCAACATTTTGTTTGTCATTTGCCTCATTACCTATTGGGTTATCGGCTTCCCTCTTGGTTATACACTGTGCCACACAGATTTTATAGTACCTGCCATGGGACCTGCCGGTTTTTGGTGGGGCTTTATTACAGCTTTGAGCATCAACTGCCTTTGCTTTGGTTGGCGCATTAGACACCTCAACAAACTTAATTCAACTGAAGTACATACCAAAATCAGCGCATAATATCTTTTGTTTCAAAGAAAACTGTCAACAATATTGGGTATGGAGTATTTATAGAATCTCCATACCCTACTAAAAAAGTATTTTTTAAATTCGTACAAAACGCCTTGACAAAGCCCCACACAGACACTATCTTCAACACACGCAACCACTATGCGTGTGGACATTTTTTTCTGTATTGTATACATTTTGTCCCTTTTTTTTACAAGCTCCTCCGCTTGTGGGCTCACATGCCCGAGGTCTTCCTCGTCGCTTACTCCAGCAATTGAAGCAAATAAAAACTCAACTTGCAGGAACAGTTAAGCGCTATAATCCCATTTAGTCGGTGCTTTTTTTGCACCCTCCCCCTTTCGCTGTATGCGAGCAATTTCAGTGTCGTACGCTCCTAATGCCGTGCGTCCTAAAAAACAAAGGATATGATTATGGCAACATTAAAAGTAAGCAAATCTGGAAACGAAAAAACTTCTACTTTTACACCAAACGCCGAAGAAATTATTGAACTAGATTTTGACTCTAGTGCAGCGACACTTTCTCGCGTAGAAGATAACCTAGAATTTAGTTTTGACGATGGTTCCAAAATTACACTTACCGATTTCTATAAAGCATATGGTTCTGATAACGTACCGGACTTCTTAATCGGCGGTGCAGAAGTCAGCGGTGCAGATTTCTTTGCTGCCGCAGCTGCTGCTGCCGGTGTTGAAGAAGAACTGCTCATGCCTGCTGCTGGTGACGGCTCAAGCGCTCCTAGCGGTAGCGGTATTTCCGTAGGTTTTCGTAGCGGCAACCTCCTTGACGGCATAGAAAGAATAGGACGCCTTGACCAAGTACGTGAAGATGACGACGACGATGACGAAATTCCCGACGGTCTAAACGACGGTGGTACTCCGCCTCCAGATGACAGTGCCCCCATTAACCGAATCCCCGGCATTGACAGTGGCGATGATGATAACGACCCAACTGCAGTCTTTACCGACAATTTGACCACCCATGACGGCGGCGAAAGAACCGACAGCGGTAGCCTTGAATTCACCTTGGGCGACG
>CAYJJP010000347.1:0-2830 GCA_964370525.1 uncultured Desulfovibrionaceae bacterium
TCTGAGGGAGGGAATTTTTTTCAAAAAAGTTCCCTCCCTCAGGATTTTCTATAAATTAGAATGCCGTGCATTACGCACTTAGCCAACGGCAAATCACTTGTTTATTTTCTAAAAATAGTTTAAAGCCTCAATCTGTATCAAGGCTCAACCATACACATAAACTTTTAATATGGCAAGAGGCAAGCTATGGTCTGCGGAATTGGAATAGATCTTATTGAAATATCAAGAATAAGCCGTTCGATGGAGCGTTTTGGAATACGCTTTATAGAACGCATCCTCCGCCCCGAAGAAATTGCCGAACTTAAAGGAAGCGACGCTGCTTATGCTCAAAGCCTTGCCGCTCGCTTTGCCGTGAAAGAAGCAGCCGTAAAAGCGCTTGGTACCGGCTTTAGTCAGGGAATAAGCATGCAACATATTGCTATTTCCAAAAATGAATTGGGACAACCACAACTTCATTTTTATGCGCAAGCGCTCTTGGCTTTCAGCAAGCTTGGCGCAAAGCGTAGCCATGTGAGTATTTCACATGCACGAGATATGGCTACAGCGGTAGTTGTTTTAGAAAGTGATTAATAATTTTTTTATATATATGTTAGATTGAGGAATATTTTATGCCTAATACCATTAATTCTATTGCATTGCCCACAGCAGAGGAAATGCGACGCCTGGACAATGAAGCCATAGCCCTTGGCTATCCCGAGAGTTTGCTCATGGAAAATGCCTCCAGAGAAGCCTTTACCGTATTGCAAGACTTGCAATTTCCCTTAAAAGATAAACACATACTATTTTTTATGGGCAATGGAAACAATGGTGGAGATGCGGCGGCCTTGGCGCGGCACACTCTTAATGCCCATGCCCTCCCCCTCGTGCTGCACACAAAGCCTCTCAATAAATATAAAGGCGCAACAAACCAACACATACGCATTGCCAAAGCCTGCGGCGTGAATTTTGTATATGTGGGAAAGGGAAACTGGCAAAAAAATATCCCCGATGCATGGAGTAAACCACATATTATAGTTGATGGCATTTTGGGAACCGGTTTTAGCGGAGAATTAAATGCGCAATTTACAAGCTATATCGAGTATATAAATGCTCAACAAGCCACAAGCTTTATTTTTTCATTAGACGTTCCGAGCGGTTGCAATGCTATCACCGGAAAACCCGCACCCATTGCTGTAAAAGCCCACGCCACGGTGTGCTTTGCTGCTGCAAAACCGGGGCTTATTTTACCGGAAAGCAAGGAATTTACCGGCAAACTTTTCGTGCGCTGCATAGGTATACCCCGTTGTATTTTGGAGCAAAATCCTCCGTCATATCGTATGCTAAAAGGAAGTTTTTTCGCTGACTTTTTACAGCGAAATCCCGTCAACAGCCATAAAAATACCTTCGGACACACGCTTGTACTTGGCGGTTCGCAAGGGCTCACGGGAGCTGCGCACCTAGCAGCAAGAGCTGCCTTACGCTCCGGCGCCGGCCTTGTCAGCGTAGCCGCACCTCAGGGGCTTTGTGCGGAAATCAAAGGCCAAAACCCCGATATGATGACTATTCTTCTTGGCGATGACTATGCTTGGCCAAGCACCATACCGCAAAACTTAAGCGATAAATTAAGACAAGTACATGCCCTTGCCCTTGGCCCGGGAATGGGTACCGATGAAAAAGCACTGGGATTTTTACAAACGCTTTTAAGCCTTCCGGAACGGCCGCGCATTGTCCTTGATGCGGATGCCTTAACCCTGCTTGCGCAAAATCAAGAGCTTTTATCCTTTATTCGTGAACAAGACGTCCTTACCCCACACCCCGGCGAAGCCGCACGCTTTTTAGGCAACAGTAGCAAGGAAGTACAGCAGGATCGCTTTGCCGCACTGGAACAACTGACACGCCTTGCACCGGCGACATGGTTGCTGAAAGGCGCCGGCACGCTCATAGCCAATGCTTGTTCTGCCGTATATATTCTCCCCAAAGACATCCCCTCTCTTGCTGTAGCCGGCTCCGGTGATGTGCTCACCGGTTGCATAGGTGCGTGGCTGGCACGTTTGCCGAAAGTTTCAAGCTTAAAACTTACAGCGCTTGCAGCGTGCATCCATGCCGAAGCCGGACTTATTCTTGAAAAATCTTTTCCGTGCCGAGGACATACCGCTTCAGATATAGCGCATGTTCTGCCGGCGGCCATGGAAAGATTGCAAGCCGGTGAAGTTCAAAACAAAGGTTCAGTGTGTGAAACATTACTCTAGTCTATCCTTCAACACACAAGAGGAGCTCGAGAGCGCTGCCCGACAACTGGCAAGCATATTCTCGGCATATCTGCAAGAAAATGGCACTTTAGGCAAATGCCCCTTGGAAGCCATATTTTTGCAAGGCGACCTAGGTAGCGGAAAAACCACCTTTACCCGTGCCTTTGTACAAGCCTTGCCCTTGGGTGATACGGCAGAAATCTCAAGCCCCAGCTTTACTCTATGTAATAGCTATGCCACAGTTCCTACAGTTTTACACTGCGACCTCTATCGCTGCGGAACTCTTTTCCCCGACGATGTGTGGGAAGGGCTTGAAAATGAGCAAACGCTGTGCATAATAGAATGGGCGGAGTATGTGCCAAGTGAAGTTTTAAATGCCGAAAATACCCAGCACAATTACCTTTACATTCATTTAAAAATATGTGATGAGGGGAGGCTTTTGGACGTTTTTGCACATGGCAAGCTAGCCGGCATGCTTGTGCAGTTATGGCAAAAGTAGCGTCAGATTTTCGACAAGCTGTTAACATCTTAACGAATATATTAGGCAATATCATGAAAATTCTTGTGCAAAAATTTGGTGGCACTTCGGTGGCCAATTTGGA
>CAYJJP010000348.1:0-2826 GCA_964370525.1 uncultured Desulfovibrionaceae bacterium
TTTTCTTTTTCTTCTAACAGTTCGTTCTTCCATGAGGAATTTGCCGGTCACCGAATTTGGATCGGCCACAATGGCTTCGGGCGTGCCGCTGGCCACAATACGGCCACCATTTTCGCCGCCCCCGGGGCCAAGGTCAAGCACATGGTCAGAGCTTAGGATGACATCGGTATTGTGTTCAATGACCACCACGGTGGCGCCACGTTCCACTAGTTTATGTAAGACATTTATAAGTTTACCCACCTCATGCATATGCAAGCCCGTAGTTGGCTCGTCTAAGATATACATGGTGCCGGGCAAGGATTTCTTACCAAGTTCGCGTGATATTTTAATTCGTTGCGCTTCACCGCCTGAGAGTGTGGTCGCCGGTTGCCCAAGACGAATATAATCAAGCCCCACATCTTCAAGCACGGCAAGTCGGCGTTCCAAGACGGGATAATTTTCAAAAAATTTACGAGCTTGACTAACAGAAAGCGCAAGAACGTCGGCGATGTTCAGCTCTTTGTAGCGCACTTCCAGAGTTTCATGATTATAGCGTTTCCCCTTACACACGTCACAAGTGACGTAGACGTCGGGAAGAAAGTGCATTTCCACGCGAATTTGGCCGTCGCCATTGCAAGCTTCGCAACGGCCGCCGCGCACATTGAAGCTAAAGCGACTGGAGGTATAGCCTCTTTTTCTGGCATCGGTGGTGCTGGCAAAAATGTTACGAATTTCGTCGAAGATTTTCGTATAAGTAGCCGGATTGGAACGAGGAGTACGCCCGATGGCACTTTGGTCAATGGAAACAATACGTTCTATGTTTTCGTGTCCTTTAATGCCGGCAATAATGCCCGGTTGATCCACGCGAATACCTTGCGCTAAGGCCAAGTGTTTATACAGTGAATCCACCACTAAGGATGATTTACCTGAGCCGGACACACCGGTTACGCAGGTGAGCACGCCGAGGGGAATGTGGCAATCAACGTCCTTTAAGTTGTGTGTTTTTACACCCTTAAGAACTATTTTACCTTGCGCCTCTCGCCTTTCATCGGGTAAGGAAATACCAAGGTCACCACGCAGATATTTAGCCGTGAGCGTTTGGGCATTTTTCATAAGCTCTTGCACGCTGCCAATGAAAACAAGTTCACCGCCAAGGGAACCGGAGCCGGGGCCAAGCTCAATGACCGTATCGGCCTCACAGATGGTGGCCTCGTCGTGTTCAACAACAAGCACTGTATTACCACGCTCTTGCAGTGAACGCAGTGTACCTATGAGCCGCTCATTATCGCGCGGATGCAAACCGATGGAAGGTTCGTCGAGCACATAGGTTACGCCCACAAGCCCTGACCCTAATTGCGAGGCAAGGCGGATGCGCTGAGCTTCGCCGCCGGACAGCGTGGACATGGCACGTCCAAGCGATATATATTCCAAGCCCACATCGTGCATAAAATGTAGGCGGTGATGTAATTCTTTGAGCAGTGGTTCGGCAATGAGTGCGTGGCGTCCGCTAAACTCTTGGTTTTTCAGCCATTCAATGGATTTTTCCACCGAATTTTTACAAAAGGTATCTATATTTACGTCGCCTACTCGCACAGCCAACGCTTCGGGACGTAGGCGCGCGCCTTGACAGTGCGGGCAATGGGTGGATTGCCGAAAACGAGAAAGGGTTTCACGCCAAGCATCGCCATATTGCATACCTTTTTCAAGCAGTGGCATAACTCCTGTCCAGCGTTTTTCTTGAATGGGCACATCACCTTGCAATTCTATGGCATCAATATTGTCGAAAATATGGCTGTTGGCGTCGCCCTTTGCCGAAAGCGCAACATTGCCGCCCATCCAGTTACGACGCAATCCGTCGGACGTTTGCGCCGGTTTTCCCTTGGAATCTTCACCATAAAAGAGTGCAAGTAGCGCATTTTTGCTAAAATCGGCAAGTTTGGTATCCAGCGTAAATTTCCAGCGTTTCCCCAGCGCCGCCAAGGCTTTTTCATAATTGGCGAACATTTTGGCATTTGACCAAGGCAATAATGCCCCCTCACGCAAGGATAGCCCCTTATTGGGTGCCACAAGCAAGGGTTCAAAATAATCCACCGTACCTAAACCCACACAGCGAGGGCAGGCCCCCTGCGGACTGTTGAACGAAAAAAGTTGCGGGCTGGGAGCAGGTAAGGAAATACGGCATTTTTTGCAAACAGAAGCCGTGGCATGGACAATATCTTCGGCTTGTCCACTGCCCTGCCCTTGCGGAAGATGCACAATGAGCCGTCCTTCGCCATAGCGCAAGCATAATTCCACCGAATCGGCAAGGCGACCACGCAAACCTTCTTTATTTACCAGGCGATCCACTACTAACTCAATGGTATGCTTTTTGTTTTTATCAAGGGCGGGCACATCGTCAATGCCCATAATCTCTCCATTAACACGCACACGCACAAAGCCTTCAGCCTTTAATTTCTTGAAGCGATCAGCATGTGTACCCTTTTGATGCTCCACCAAGGGCGCAAGCAAAATAAACTTTGTATCCAGCGGCATATGCAAAATATCTTCAATAATTTCATCGGCAGCACGAGCTTCGATAACTTCACCGCAAGTGGGGCAATACATGCGGCCAAGGCGTGCAAAAAACACACGCAAAAAGTCATATATTTCAGTGACAGTACCCACGGTAGAACGAGGATTACGCGCGCTTGACTGTTGCTCCAGCGAAATAGCAGGCGAAAGACCTTCAATTTTTTCCACAGCCGGTTTATTCATCTGCGGTAAAAATTGACGGGCATAGGCTGAAAGCGACTCCACATAACGGCGCTGCCCTTCTGCATAAACAATGTCAAAGGCAAGCGTAGACTT
>CAYJJP010000349.1:0-2806 GCA_964370525.1 uncultured Desulfovibrionaceae bacterium
TAGCTCCATAAAAATGCCGGAAAAGTGCATTTCATGTCCTTATTTTCGGCATTTTATTTGTCTGTTTTTACTAAAAAGTTCTTTTATTTTAAATTGTTTATATCTTTTTCAAGACCTCTGCACAATTATTTTCAAATACAGCTTTCCAGTATGAAATATATATTTACACATAAATCCAAAAATGAATGTGCAGAGGTAAAGACACGAAAATCAATCACTTAACGGCGAAGCAAAGCTCCGCCTATTCTTGATTTTCGGTCGCATTGACTACCGTCAACGCTCCAAAGGCCTTGCGCAATGAATTGCGCAGAGGTCTTTTTTCAGTGACGACTAATTCATACTGCAGCTCTCAATACGCTTATATTATTAACAAAAAAAACAATAAAAATAAAAAATATTTTTTTTTACTTTTTACTTGACGAAGCATGCAATTTATCATAAAACTTTTTTCGTTGCTGCTCTTGTAGCTCAGTCGGTAGAGTGCATCCTTGGTAAGGATGAGGTCACCGGTTCAATCCCGGTCAAGAGCTCCAGCAAAATATTTCATAAAGCCCCATAAGGTCTATAAAGCCTTGTGGGGCTTTACTTTTTTGGCTTGTGAAGGGGATTATCCCCTTTGGAAGACCTCTACACAATTTTTTTTAAATATAAGACCTCTGCATAATTGTTTTCAAATATAGATTTTTAGTGTGAAATATACATTTACATATAACTACTAAAATGAGTGTGCAGAGGTAAAGGCACGAAAATCAATCACTTAACGGCGAAGCAAAGCTCCGCCTATTCTTGATTTTCGGTCGCATTGACTATCGTCAACGCTCCAAAGACCTTGCGCAATGAATTGCGCAGAGGTCTTTTTGTCGGGGTGAAGGGGCAGAGCCCTTCCCCTCCGGAGGAATTAAAAATATCAGATTATTTGTGAGAAATAAATGGAGCTTTTTTCGAAGAAAAAAGCGTAAAGCGCGTTTTGAGGGGGAGTTTGAGGGGGAACTTTTTGGCGCCAGCAAAAGTTCCCCCTCAAAAAAAAATTTGAAATCAGAATCGCGTGTCTATCCCATAATTATCCAATAATTTTTACTCTAAAATTCTTGTGTCCCTGTCTAATATGTGCTAGACGTTTAGTGGTTTTTGGGTTCTGCACTTTGAAGCAGACTGTTAATCGCTTAACCACACTATAAAGGAGCAAAAGTGGACACACTACTTACTACACCGCTACATGCATGGCACAAGGCGCAAGGAGCTAAAATGGCTGACTTTGCCGGTTGGGACATGCCCATTCAGTACGCAGGAATTCTAGCTGAACACGAACACACTCGCACTAAGGTTTCGCTTTTTGACATTTGTCATATGGGCGAATTTTTAGTAAGTGGCGAAGGCGCAACCGAGGCTCTTGCCAAGGTACTCACACAAAACTTCGAAACCTTACACGTTGGTAAATGCCGCTACGGCTTTATCCTTAATGATGAAGGCAAAATTCTTGACGATCTCATTGCGTATCGTTTGGAAGATGAGTCTTATATGCTCGTCGTCAATGGCGCGCGCACAAGCGTGGATTTTGCTGCTCTCAAACAAAACTTGCCTGCGCAACTTTCCCTTGAAGATGTATCCATGAAAATGGCTAAATTAGATTTGCAAGGCCCTGAATCTCTCGCAGTTCTTGAAGCTTGCTTTGGCAAAGACTTCCACCACATCGGATATTTTTGCTTTGATCATGATACTTTTGAAGATGAGCGTGTGCTTATCAGCCGCAGTGGTTACACCGGTGAACTTGGCTATGAATTATATCTACCTTGGGACAAAGCCCTCTCTCTTTGGCAAAAGCTTTTACAAAACGAACTTGTAAAGCCAGCCGGACTCGGCGCGCGTGATACATTGCGCCTTGAATGCGGCATGCCACTCTACGGGCACGAGCTTGACGATCAGCACACCCCCATTGAAGCCGGTTTTGAAAAAATGCTCACCTCTAAGGCTCCCTTTATAGGTAAAGAGCATATTCATAATGTTAAAGAAAGCCTTATTGCTTTACGCATCGAAGGCAGACGTGCCGCAAGAGCCGGTGATAAAGTTGCCCTTAGCGGTGGCGATGAAGCCGGTAAGGAAGTCGGTATCATCACAAGCGGTTCCTTTGCACCCTCCCTTGGCTATGTCATAGCCTTTGCGTGGGTCGATGTAAATTATGCGCAAAATACCGAATTTGCAATAGTTACGGCAAAAACTTCTTTGCCGGCCAAAGCCGTTTCGCTACCTTTCTATGAAAAAGGTACGGCACGCATAAAATTGCAATCGAAATAATATAACACAACTATACTAAATAGGAGAAAACTATGTCTAATCCCACTGAACTATTGTATGACAAAACCCACGAATGGATTCGCATTGAAGGCGACGAAGCTGTTATTGGTATCACCAACTTTGCTCAAGAAGCCTTAGGCGACGTTACCTACCTTGATTTGCCCGAAGAAGGCGCAACATTAACCGCCGGCGAAGAATTTGGTTCCATCGAATCAGTTAAAGCCGCCAGTGAACTTTTTGCACCGGTAAGCGGCGAAGTTGTGGCTGTTAATGAAGGCCTCAACGATGCCCCCGAAACCGTAAATGCCGACCCTTATGGTAAGGCATGGATGATACGCGTAAAATTGAGCGCACAGCCAGAAAATCTTTTGGATGCTGCTGCTTACGAAGCTTTTTGTGCTTCTGAAGCTCATTAAGAGATACATTGATTAATTTTTCTGGGGAAAAAAACTGATTAATTTTTTCTGGGGGAAAACCTTTTGTGAACAAAAGGTTCTTCCCCCAGACCCCCTTT
>CAYJJP010000350.1:0-2802 GCA_964370525.1 uncultured Desulfovibrionaceae bacterium
TTCTTTTGACTATATGCCTTTTAGCCTTTATACTTTTCAGCAGAGTTGGAGGCTTGTATGCCTTATAAAAGATTTTCATTTTTCACAAGGTAGAAATCAGCAATAAGCATTATAATTGTGAAGGAGGGTTAGAATGAGTTTTGAATACAGTGAAGATTGTTTACGCTTGGATATAAAAGTTCAGCCTCCCTTGGGATTACATGCAACTCCGGCGGCAAAACTTGCCGAGGAAGTTCAATTTTTTAATGCGGATATAGCTGTGCACTGCGGCAATAATCGAGCCAATGCCAAGAGTATATTGGATTTGCTTACCCTTGGCGCTGTGCCCGGGACCGAACTTTTTTTCTATGCTAAGGGGGAAGATGCCGATGCTTGCCTTGAACGCATTGCAGAGCTTTTTTCCACAGGATTTAAAGGATAATTATGGCACGTTCACGACTTTTTGGAACTGCGGTTGCTCCGGGTATTGCCATTGGCAAAATTGTAAGTACACACAATGAAGTTGCCGTTGAGGAGCGTTTTGTAACGCAAGAACAAGTGCCAAAGGAAATAGAGAAGTTACGAGCTGCGGCCAAGGATGTGAGTGAAGTTTTGCAGCTGAGTAAGGTAAACTCTCAGCTTGCCGAGCATAGCGCTATTATCCAGAGTCATATCATGATGAGCAAGGATCCTCGTTTGCTTGACGATGCCGAGGAGTTTATTCGTTCGCAAAGATTATGTGCTTCGTGGGCTTTGGAGAAAGCCATCGATGCGCTTTGTGCTGCTTTTTTGGACATTGATGACCCGTATTTACAAGACAGAGCTTTAGATTTGCGAGCAGTTGGTTTGCGTTTACAGTGTCGCCTTGCAGGTAAGGAATATGTACCGCTGGCTGATGAGGTTCCCTGTGTGCATATGGCTGAAGACCTTTCGCCTGTGGACACCTTTGATTTACCTGTACAAAAAATCCTTGCCCTGGTTATGGCAGAAGGCGGCGTTGCTTCGCATACGACCATCTTGGCTCGTGCGCTGAAAATCCCCACCATTGTAGGCGTCACGGGCATTTTAGACATAGCCAAGGATGGCGAGTTGGTCATTGTGGATGCGCTTTCCGGTTGTGTTTATATTGATCCCAATGAAGAAGAGCTTGAAGAATTTTACGAGCGTCAACTTGAGTATGCAGCTTGGGAAGCCGGGGTGCAAAGCACTGCTCATTTGGCGGCACAAACGCGAGATGCGGTGCGTATTGAAGTGCAAGCCAATATTGACAATAATCTTGAGCTTGATGATTTAACCGAGTACGGAGCTGAAGGTGTGGGGCTGTATCGCACTGAATTTGCGTATATGCGTGCCAGAAAACTTCCGACACAAGAGCAGCTGTTTCTAGAATATAAACATGTGGCAGAAAAAATTCATCCTCAACCGGTAGTTTTTCGTGTGCTTGATGTGGGTGCGGACAAAATGCTCGATCGCCAAAGCCCGCTGAAAGAAACAAACCCGGCATTGGGCTTGCGAGGCA
The DNA here is from genome assembly GCA_964370525.1 of uncultured Desulfovibrionaceae bacterium. GTDB lineage: Bacteria > Desulfobacterota > Desulfovibrionia > Desulfovibrionales > Desulfovibrionaceae > CAYJAD01. The sequence continues at coordinate 1,499 of CAYJJP010000350.1, forward strand.
TCCGTTATTGCTTGCGCCATCAATCCATCTTGCGCACTCAATTGCGAGCTTTATTGCGTGCCGGAGTTACGGGTAATGTTTCCATAATGCTCCCCATGATTTCAAACCTTGAAGAGGTGCGTGCCGTAAAAAACATCATGCGTGAGGTGCATCAAGACCTGTGCATACAAGGCGTTGAACATGTTGAATATTTACCGCTTGGCTGCATGATAGAAGTACCGGCGGCTGTGGTCTTAGCCGGCGCTCTTGCGCGTGAATGCGACTTTTTAAGCATAGGCACCAATGACCTTGTACACTATTTACTCGCCATTGACCGTGGCAATAAGCATGTGGCATATTTACATCAACCGCTACATCCGGTGGTGAGTCAGTCCATTAAAAGTATTATTGACAGTGCGCATCGAGAAGGGATTGGCGTTTCTGTATGCGGAGAAATGGTCACCGATCCTTATTGTCTTGCCATGCTTGTGGGTTTTGGCGTGGACAGTGTTTCGGCAAGCCCTAAATATATTCCTGCTGTGAAGCATCTTATACGTCAGCTAAACGCCGAAAAATGCCGAAATATGGCACAAACAGTGCTCACAACCTACGAAAGCACAGCCTGCGCACGCATTGTTTCCAAGACGCTTGATTTGGATCATGATTATTCCTTCTATACTTCAATGATTTCCACGCAAGGTTAATATTTTACATATCATAAACATGGACTAATAATGAGTAAAAAAAATTCATCTGCAACCATAGCACCCAATAAAAAAGCTCGGCATCTCTATGAATTAAGCGACTTTATGGAAGCCGGCATCAGCCTCACCGGTCCGGAAGTTAAAAGCTTGCGTGCAGGTAAAGTCAGCTTTATGGACAGCTATGTGGACTTTAAAAACGGCGAAGCTTTCCTCATAGGGCTACACATAGCCCCTTATGATAACGCAACCTATGTCGTGCAAAACCCCACCCGTGAACGTAAATTACTCTTGCATGCACGCGAAATAACTACGCTTGCAGCTAAAGTCGAACAAAAAGGGCTGTCCATTGTACCTGTAAAGCTTTACTTTAAGTTTGGTAAGATAAAGGTCGAAATCGCCGTGGGCAAGGGTAAAAAATTACACGACCATAGGGAAAGCCTAAAGCGAAGAGCCGAACAACGTGACACTGAACGCACTCTTGCCGGCGGATAGCTTAAGGATACACTGATTTATTATTTTTTGTGAGGGGGGAAGGGGAACTTTTGCCAAAGCCCAAAAGCTTCCCCTTCCCCTCAAAACGCTTTAATTATTGTAATTTTCAATAAATTGAAAATTACAATT
>CAYJJP010000351.1:0-2796 GCA_964370525.1 uncultured Desulfovibrionaceae bacterium
AATTGTCTCACAGCAATTTTACGGACGGTTTCTTATGCAAATGGTTCCTTTAGATATTGCTGATTTTTCTTTCAAATTGCTCAACGCACTCCCCATTCCTTTAAGTTGCTGGTCAAAAGCCGGTAGGCCTATATTTTGCACAAGTACTTTCTTGAGTTTTTTTGAAGTTAGCGACATGAATGAATATGTTGCATCTTTAGCCAAATTTAGCCCCGAAACACAACCTAGCGGAGAATACTCCTCTACTCTTGGAGCGCAATATCTGCACGAGGCTTTTGAAAAAGGTAGTAAAACCTTTGTGTGGGAGCATATAAATAAAAATGGTCGAATATTTCATGTAAATTATACCTTGACCCGTATGCTGCACGATGGAGAGTATATTATCGCCAGCTATTTCACCGATTTAAAAGATACATACGATAAGCTACATGAAGAAAAAGAACGGGTATCAACGGTCTTAGACGCAACTCCACTAAGCATAACATATTGGGATCGTGATTATAATGTCATAGACTGTAACCAAGCGGCTCTTGATCTGTATAAATTTAAGTCTAAGGAAGATTATGTAGAAAAAGCATTTGACATCTTCCCAGAATATCAACCCAATGGCGAAAATTCCATTGAAGTTGCCATAAAACACCTCGACAATGCTTTTAAGCACGGTGCAGCTCACTTGCAGTGGGAATATCAAACTCTTGACGGGGAAATAATCGCGACAGAAGTGTCCCTTATTTGTGTAAAGCACAACAACGAAGATGTTGTTGTCGAATACACAAAGGATATGCGCGAAATTAACGCAAGCATTGACACCATTCGCGAGACAGAACAGCGCATTCAAGTCATGCTGGATACCATGCCAATGGGCGCAATCTATTGGGATAAACAGCTAAAAATTGTTGATTGTAATCTTAACGTCTTACAAATGTTTGGCTTTGACTGCAAAGAGGAGTTTGCTCTCAAACCTTTTAGCATTTTCCCCGAAAAACAACCTGAGGGCGATTGCTCAAAGGGTTTAACAGAAGACTTGTTCAATGTAGCCTTTAGAATAGGACATTGCCACACCGAAATTATGTGCTGCAACCCCTTTACGCTTGAACCTATTCCCGTAGAAATTATTCTTGTGCGCATCTTACATCAAGGGCATTATGCTGTGCTTACCTATATTCGTGATTTGCGAGAAATGAAAGCAACTCTTAAAAAAATGAAAATCACTGAAGACCGCGCCAAGGCCATGCTGGATTCTTTCCCCATGGGGGCTAATTTTTGGAATAAGAACTTGGAACTTGTCGATTGCAATAAAGAAATGCTGAAGTTTTTTGATTTTAACTGCCAAGAAGAATACATCGAAAACTTCAACAAAGTATTGCCTGAGTTTCAACCCGATGGCTCGTTAAGCTTGCCCTTGGTTGCGACTATCATAAACAATGCATTCGAGTCAGGCTATGAGCGATTTGAATGGCTTTGCGTGCATCCAAAAACCGGCGATCCCATGCCCGTGGAAATAACTCTGGTGCGCATTATGCACAATGATGAATATGCCATCATAAGCTATGTTCGTGACTTACGAGAATTTAAAGCCATGCTGACAGAAATTAATGCCGTGGAAAAAGACCTACGCACAGCACGAGACGTGGCAGAAAAAAGTGCCAAAGCAAAAAGTGAATTTTTGGCCAATATGAGTCACGAGATCCGTACGCCCATGAACGGAATTCTAGGACTTTTACATCTTTTATCCAAGACAACTTTGCAAGGCCTACAAGAAGAATATGTAGAAAAAGCTTTGTATTCTGCCAATAACCTTTTGCGCATCATCAATGATATTCTTGACATATCAAAAATTGAAGCCGGAAAGCTAGATCTAGAATTTATCCCCTTTACCGTAAAAAAAGTTTGCGAAGACGTACAGAATCTTTACGCACCACACTTTGAAAGTAAAAGCATCGATTTATGCATCCACGCCGGAGAACTCACCGATATGGAGCTTGTGGGTGATCCTTTGCGCCTTAAGCAAGTTCTTTTCAATCTTGTAAACAATGCTTTGAAATTTACTGAAAAAGGGAACGTAAGCATTGAAATTAAAAGCGAGAAACATAATGACGAGAGTATGCATTGCCTTTTTGCTGTCAAAGATACCGGTATAGGCTTAAGCGAGCTTCAAATAAAGCGACTTTTTACCCCCTTTAGTCAGGCGGATACTTCTGTAACACGAAAATATGGCGGCACCGGACTTGGCCTTGCCATCTCAAAAAATATTGTAAATATGTTTTCCGGAAACATGTGGATAGAAAGTAAGCTTGGGCACGGAACAACCTTCTTCTTTGATTGTATTTTTGCCATAGCTACAGAAACTACCCATCAAGAAACAAACGACAACATTAACCCGCTTGCCATACCAAAAGACTTTACACACGGCGGACACTTACTTCTCGTGGAAGACAATGAGATTAATCAACTCATTGCAGAAGAACTCATAAAAGCAGTGGGCTATAGCGTAGACATTGCAGAAAATGGTCAAAAGGCACTGGAATTGATTGAAAAAAACAACTACGACCTCGTGCTCATGGACATCCAAATGCCCATCATGGACGGACTTACCGCCACCACAAAAATCCGTGAAATCAAAAAATTCACCCATCTACCCATCATTGCCATGTCTGCCCACGCCATGGACAGTGATAAGGAACTTAGCCTTGCTCACGGCATGAACGACCACATTACCAAGCCCATCTCACCGGAAATACTGTACTATACATTATATTATTGGCTTACAGAACACAAAAAACTGTTAGATGCTAG
>CAYJJP010000352.1:0-2787 GCA_964370525.1 uncultured Desulfovibrionaceae bacterium
TTGTTCACAAAAGGTTTTCCCCCAGAAAAATAATTAATCAGTGTATCCTTAAATCAAACAAAAGAACGAGCACCAGCGATAACGAGGCATAAAAAATGTTGTGTAAGCAGCCCTTGAGTCATTTCCACGCAACCCCTTCGGAAGAAAATTCGAATACCCTTATAACCTGCCATAATAATGCAGATTTCGATGCCTTTGCTGCCATTATTGCCGCACAGCTTCTCTATCCCGGCGCCATATTGCTTTTCCCCGGCACGCAAGAAAAATCCTTGCTCACATTTTATACTGAAACCGCAGTATTTATGTATAATTTCAAAAAGAGCGAACAAATTGTATGGGAAGATATTGAGCGCCTTGTGGTGGTGGATACAAGGCAAAAATCTCGCTTACAACATGTGGCTTGCTTGCTCGAACGTGAAAATGTGGAAATTCATATATGGGATCATCATCCGGACACGAGCGATGATGTGCAGGGCAGCACGCAAATCATTGACAGCACCGGCTCCACGGTAACCTTGGTAGTACGCAATTTGCGCGAGAAAAAAATTGCCCTTTCTTGCCAAGATGCCACAATTATTGGGCTTGGAATTTATGCCGATACCGGTTCTTTTACCTATTCCTCCACTTCGCCGGAAGATCTACTCGCTGCCGCATGGCTCTTGGAACAAGGTATGGATGTGAGTTCCATAGCAGACATAGCAGCCCAAGAACTCACCAGCGCACACATTCAGGCTTTGCATGCCCTTCTGGAATCGGCTACTACATACGAAGTCAATAATATTCCGATAGTTATAGCCGATGTTTCCATGGAGCACTATTTAGGGGATTTTGCCTATCTTGCGCATAAACTTATGGAAATGGAGCGTTTTACTGTACTTTTTGCCTTGGGGCGCATGGGGGATCGCATTACCGTTGTTGCGCGCAGCCGCCGTGAAGAAGTGAACGTAGGTGTCGTGTGCAAAAAACTGGGCGGTGGCGGACATGCTTATGCGGCCTCAGCCTCTGTGCGTAATAAAACCATACATGACGTGCGCGAAACAATTTTTCAAACACTTATCAGTCAAGCGCATCCGGAAAAATGTGCGGCGGACTATATGTCCTCCCCTGCCCTTGGCATCGAAGAAGATATAAGCATTAACGATGCTTATGCTTTTATGGTACACTATGACCTTAAAGCAGTACCGGTATTTAAGAAAGGTACTCGCATGTGTGTGGGCATTTTAGATGCACATACTGCCGGACGTGCTGTCAATCATAAATTGCAAGAATTTGACACTTATATGCAAAAAGATTTTGCAACGCTTGCGCCAAGTGCCAAACTTTTTGAGCTTTTTGACATTATTATTGACTCTCATCAACATTTGGTACCCATTGTTCAAGATGACGAGGTCATCGGCGTAGTTACACGCACCGACCTTGTGCAAATTTTTATGAATGATGAAAACCCATTACCGCATTATAAAAACACCAAACCACGATCTCTAAAAAAAATTTTGCGAGAGCGCTTACCTAAACATATTTTCGAATTACTTATGTCTGCCGGGGCAATTGCCGATTCTTTGCACATCAACGCCTATGTGGTGGGTGGATTTGTGCGTGATATTTTGCTGGATCGCACTAATTTTGACATTGATATTGTAGTGGAAGGCAATGGCATTGGCTATGCGCGTGAACTTGCAAAACAGCTTAACGGACGAATGCGCGCACATAAAAAGTTTAATACCGCACTTGTCATAATTGCCTCAGAACATGGGGAAATACGCATTGATATAACCACTGCACGCTTAGAATATTACAAATATCCCGCAGCCATACCTACTATGGAAATCTCCTCCATTAAACTTGATTTATTCCGTAGGGATTTTACCATAAATACCCTCGGCGTACAGCTTGGCAAAAATGTTTTTGGCGAATTGGTAGACTTTTTTGGCGGACAACGAGATATACAAGATAAACGCATACGCGTATTACATACACTCAGTTTTGTGGAAGATCCCTCGCGTTGCTTGCGAGCTGTGCGCTTTGAACAACGTTATAATTTTAAGCTTGGCCCCATAACCGAACGGCTTATAAAAAACGCATTGAACTTAAAACTCATGGATAAGCTGTCCGGAGCACGACTTTACCATGAGTTGCGTAATATTTTAGACGAAAAAGATCCCATACCCGTCTTACAGCGTTTAAATGCCTTGCACATCTTAGTCGCCATTCATCCCAAGTTGCAATGTACGCCCGAAAGATTTCATGTCTTTGTTTCCATCAAAAATATGCTAGATTGGTATAGCCTTTTGTATTTTAACGATAGTCCCAAAGTGTGGGTGCTCTATGTGCTTGGTTTTTGTCATCGCCTTAATTATAAACAAAGTGCCGATATTTTGCGACGTCTTGGTATTGCAAAATTGCAACAAGAGGAAATTTTGCAATTGCGAGAAAACATTCGAAATTTACGATCGCAAATAAAATCTTGGCTACATAATGGCAAAAAAATTAGCACACTTTGCGAACTACTTGCCACAACTCCCATTGAAGCTTTGCTTTTTTTAATGGCACGTAGTCAAGGCGAAGATTTACGCAAAGTTCTTTCACGCTACATCACCACTTGGCGCCATGAAAAAATTGATATCAGTGGTAAGGATTTACTCGCAGAAGAATTTACGCATAACAGTAAATTCAAATTAAGCTCAGGCCCCATGCTCGGAGAAATTTTACGCGCAGTAAAAGCAGCAAAACTTGACGGATTTGCTTTAACACGAGAAAGTCAACTTCAGCTTGCCAAAAAAGTGCATG
>CAYJJP010000353.1:0-2751 GCA_964370525.1 uncultured Desulfovibrionaceae bacterium
TGGTATGCAGTTGACCAAGTGGTCATTGGTTTATCACTTACCTTTATAATGCAAGGGATAACTGCACTTTTTCACCATGTATACTTTGCAAAAACATATCCGAGGTTGGAACCTGTGGACGTTTTTAGCATTCCTTTTTTATCTCAACTTCCCTTTGTTGGTACATTATTTCACATTTCATCATTTACTTTTTTGTGTATATGCAGTCTGATTGTTTTTATATGTCTTTATAAAAAAAGCATATTTAAACGCCAACTTATAGCTGCCGGTTCAAATCCCAAAGCATTAGATGTCTTTGGAACAAATGTTTTCGTGTTACGCACAGCCATTGTGCTGCTTACCGGTACTATGGCAGGGCTTGGCGGCGCATATATGGCTATTTTGAGTGCGGGTATATTTGTACCCAACATGGTTAACGGTGTTGGTTTTATAGCAATTGTTCTTGCCATGTTGGCGCACGGTAGAGTTCTTTGGATTTTTTGGGGTGCGCTCGTATTTGGCGTAAGTTTGTCCATAAACACCACCTTACAATTGCTTGGACTTGCACTGTCTGCGGACATGACACATATGCTGCCTTTCGTTCTTATTATGCTCGTGCTGGTGTTTTTTAGACGCCATGTAGCCTTTCCTAAAGCATTGGGAAAACCTTATGTGCGTACAAAAAGATAATTTTATGTGGCTAAGGATGAAAAAAAGTCAAGCTGTGCAGTGTATTAGACATACATAAACAGTTTGACTTTTTATCGCTGACGCAGCAAATGGCATTTTTTCAACGGACTGTTAAGCTGTTGCTAATATAACAGTCTGCATTGCTTTGATATTATCTCGTAAAACAGCGGCGCGCTCAAATTCGAGATTTCGTGCGGCATCACGCATTTCTTTCTCCCATTCTTGCACTTGGCGTTGCATGTCTTTTGCGCTCATGTTTTCCACAGATTCCGCCGTCAAGGCTGCGGGCGCATGTTTACCACGCCCTCGCTTTGCCGTCATTTCTTGTGCGCCGTACAGGCTATCGAGATGTGTTTCAACTTTTTTGCGTATGGTGTGTGGTGTGATATTGTTTTCTGTATTCCATGCTTCTTGTAGTTGACGCCGTCTTGAAGTTTCATCCATGGCGGCCTGCATGGAGCGTGTGATTTTATCGGCATAGAGGATGACTTTTCCTTCGGCATTGCGAGCAGCTCGTCCGAATGTTTGGATAAGCGAACCTTCGGAGCGCAAAAATCCTTCCTTGTCGGCGTCAAGAATAGCTACCAATGATACTTCCGGTAGGTCCAAGCCTTCTCGTAAAAGGTTGATACCGACAAGCACATCAAACTCTCCCATGCGCAAGGCTTTAAGGATATTCATGCGCTCGAGTGTGTCGATGTCAGAGTGTAGATAGCGTGTATTTACGCCCATTTGTTTAAAGTATTCGGTGAGGTCTTCTGCCATGCGTTTTGTCAGTGTGGTTACAAGAACTCGCTCATCTTTTGCAATGCGTTCTTTGCATTCGGCAAGTAAATCTTCCATTTGCCCCTTGGTCTGCCGTACATCAACTATTGGGTCGAGCAGTCCCGTCGGACGAATGATTTGTTCGGTGATAATACCTTGTGATTCTTGTATTTCCCATTTACCGGGCGTTGCCGAAACATACACTGACTGCCCAATAATGCTTTGAAATTCAGGAAATTGCAGAGGTCTGTTGTCCAAGGCAGACGGCAAGCGGAATCCATAGTCCACCAAGGTTTGTTTGCGAGAACGGTCACCCTTATACATGGCGCCCACTTGCGGTATGGATATGTGAGATTCATCCACAAAAAGCAAAAAATCCTTGGGAAAATAATTGAGCAAACAATGCGGCGGCTCCCCTTCTTTGCGTCCGTCAAGATGTCTTGTGTAATTTTCAACGCCATTGCAGTACCCAAGTTCTTCTAGCATTTCAAGGTCTAATTGGGTGCGCTGTTCAAGGCGTTGTGCTTCGACCAATTTATTTCCCTCTTGAAAGTGGCGTAAGCGTTCACCAAGTTCATCACGAATATCACTCATGGCTCGTTTTAAATTATCTTGCGCTGAAACGTAGTGCGAGGCCGGATAGATGACAGTTTTTTCAATATGACAAAGAATATTTCCAGTAATTGGGTCAATTTCATGCATATTGTCAATATCATCTCCGAAAAATTCTATGCGCAATGCGACCTCATGCTTATATGCCGGAATTATTTCCAAAACATCGCCACGAACTCGAAAAGTTGCTCTATGAAAGTCATAATCATTACGCTCATATTGAACTTCAACTAATCTTCCTATGAGATTATCCATACTTATGTTTTGTCCTATCTCTACAGGAATGACCATTTGAGAATAGTATTCCGGCGAACCAAGTCCGTAAATGCAAGACACTGAGGCCACAATAACCACATCACGCCGTGTGAGCAGTGCGTGAGTGGCACCGTGGCGCAATTTGTCTATGTTATCATTGATGGAAGAGTCTTTTTCGATATAGACATCGGAACTTGGCACATAGGCTTCCGGTTGATAATAATCATAATAACTTACAAAATATTCCACGGCATTGTCCGGAAAAAACACCTTAAATTCATTATAAAGCTGCGCTGCCAAGGTTTTATTGGGAGCAAGCACCAGCGCCGGACGATTCAAGGCCGCAATGGTGTTGGCCATGGTGAATGTTTTTCCGGAGCCGGTAACTCCCAAAAGGATTTGATCTTTTACGCCGGCACGAATATTATCCACAAGCTGTGATATGGCTTG
>CAYJJP010000354.1:0-2743 GCA_964370525.1 uncultured Desulfovibrionaceae bacterium
ACTATATAATGGGTTAAGTAAATATTCGGCTCTACTATTTTGGAGATAAATAATGACACCTTGTTTCAATAACACTACAGCATGCTATGTTTTTTCCACCGACAACAACTACGCACCCTACCTTGGCATCGCTTTATTTTCCTTACGAGAAAATGCTTGCGCCGACGAAGCATATGATATTTGCATATTACACACAGATCTTTCCTTAGAAAATCAAACAAAATTACAATCGCTTGCGCATAACAATTTCTCCATTCGTTTTGTAGACATCAGTAACTTTTTAACAGAAATAAATACTGATATTTTCGCAACCCACGCGCATTTTAGCAAAGAAGCCTATTATAGATTCTTTATTCCTCAAATTTTTCTACATTATGACAAAGTGATATATTTTGACTGTGATATGATTTTCTTGGAAAATATGAATGAGCTATTAAACATTGACATGCACAACATGCCACTGGCAGCAGTTTTGGAATATAAATTTAAGTGTAAGGTGGAATATGATCCCATCTTAAGCAACTACGCTCACGACATCCTTCAACTTAAAAATGTGCAAAATTTTTTCAATTCAGGCTTTTTGCTTTTCGACATAAAAAAGCTACGCGCTCTAAATTTCACTGCGAAATGCATAGAAAGACTTAAGCAAGTTCTAAGACCACGCACAGTTGATCAATGTATAATAAATAGCGTTATGCAAGACAAAGTATTTTTTATTGATCCAAGCTGGAACCTTCAAACGCATGTTGACATACATGAACTAAAAAAGTTTGTTCCCGCCAAAGACTATGAAGATTATAAACGATGCTTCCTAAGACCAAAAGTCATTCATTTTTGTTCCCCCACTAAACCGTGGAACAGCAAGGATGTTCTTTATGGAAAGATATGGTGGCAGTATGCTGAAAAAGCACAGGCATTATAACGCTCAGCTAGCAATATATTAGAGCACATTATGACAATTTTAGAATATTTATCCACATACGACCATATTTTCAGCACCACAACGGACACGCACGCATCAACTTTTGCGATACCATATATATGGCAATGCTGGCTGCAAGGGCAGAAAAACGCACCGACGATAGTAAAGGCTTGCTTAAAAAGTGTCCATAATTACCATGCAAGCCGTAAAATTAAAACACTAAACCAAGACAGCGTGCATAACTACATTACCATTCCGGCTTTTATCCTTGATAAACATCATAAAGGAATCATACCGCCTGCGCACTTTACCGACTATATTAGAGTTGCACTGCTCGCCAAATATGGTGGAACATGGATTGACGCAACAGTTTACTTAAGCGCTGCCATTTCACCGTCTATTTTCGAACAAGATTTTTTTGCTCTAAAATTTCCCTCTTGGTGTCAACTGACAACACTACCCATGAGCAAAGCTGTATTTGAAAACACCAAAAGTTCACTGCACATGCGCTGTTTTTCCAATTGGTTTATGCATGCAAAAGCCAACAATCGCCTTATAATGCTACTGCAATTATTTTTAGAAACATATTGGTCAAGGGAAGATTACTTAATTGATTATTTCATTTTTCATATCTTTTCCACATATATCATCTTAAAAGACAGTATATGCGCTGATATTTTTCAAAATATGCCAGAGATAAACAATGCCCATGCTCATTTATTACAGCAATGTTTACAGCAAGAATATGACGAAAATCTATATACACAAATAAAGGCCAGCTCTACAATACACAAACTCTTTCACAGTATGGAAGGTAGCAGCTCCGTCAAGTCTTTTGCAAAACACCTCACAACACAGACATAATACATTAAAAATACAATAAATACTGCCCTATTTCACTTTGCGCATCCAAAAACTTCCCCCAATATTCTTAGTACACATAGGCGTATGTTTCATTAATAAATTCGAATGCTTTTCTCCAAGCCAATGTCCGAAAAGAAGCGTTTCAAAATGATCGTTAAATTGTAAAAAAGAGCGCAAAAAATAACACTCATTCCACGCCCAGCAGCGGTTTTCAATCCAATCTCGAGGATATTCGAAGGGAAAAAATATGTCGTGAATATGAATGATGACGCCTTTTTTTAGCAGTGGTAAAATATTATTAAATAAATACAAAACATCACTGCCGACCTTGCCCACATGCGAACTGTCTATAAAAAGAACGTCGTTGGCTTCAAGGGCGGTAAAACAAGCAACGTCCACATCTTGAACAAAACCTTGGAGTAAATTTATGGATTTTTTTTCATCCGGCTTAATATTAGAAAGAAGTCTTTCTGGAAACGGCTCTATAAAGGTAAGCTGCATTGTATTATTAAAATACCGCTCATTGACATCTAGCATCAAACAAGAAGAAAATCCGGAACCTACTTCCACAATACGCTTTGGCTTAAAATGCTGCAACAATGCAAACAGCCAAAAACCATCAGCATGACAAAAGTTTTTATTATCACAATAGTAACGGAAATCATCTATTTTATCGTCTGCATATGGCCAATCCGCATAAAACTTAACCAATTCTTGATATAGTTCAAGTTGGGCTTCATAGCGTAAATCAATACCCGGCATATTGCCATCATGTTCAGCAAAAACACGTTGAGCTACGCCCTTAACTTCATCTCGTGAAGGTAGCGGACTTCCATAATGACCCGGAAAATATGCAATGGCAAAACTCAAATCAACTCCATAGGAGTAAGCCATTTGTAATATTCTTTTCTTTATTGCTATTGTATCCACAGTTCATTTCTCCGATACAGATTTAAG
>CAYJJP010000355.1:0-2735 GCA_964370525.1 uncultured Desulfovibrionaceae bacterium
ACTTCCTTTTCACAAGTTGCCAAAGTCATTGTTGAAGCAGAACCGTTAAATATAATAGTGTCACCATACTCTTCTGTTTTTGCATCTTTTTGCGCACTTTCGCCCTGTGCGTTGGGAGAGTTTTTAAACAGAGATTCCGACAATTGAATGTCCGGGGATTCACTGTCTTGAGCTGCAAATGCAAACACAGCTGTGAAGAAAAACGTAGAGCCTTCGCCTTCAACGCTTTCCACCCATAAATCACCATGCATAAGCCTTGCTATGCGCCTTGCGATAACAAGCCCAAGCCCCGTTCCGCCATATTTTCTGGTAAATGAGGTATCAGCCTGCATAAAAGCAGAAAAAAGTCGAGAACACTGCGCTTGACTCATGCCAATACCGCTGTCTTTTACTGAGAAAGAGCAACGCATCTTATCCCCATCCTCGACACCTTCCATGGACACAACAACACTTCCATGATCCGTGAATTTTATGGCATTGCTCACGAGATTAAAAAATATTTGTTTAATGCGAAGAGGGTCGCCCAACATAACCTTTGTGGACAGTTCGTTTTGTACGAACTTAAGCTGTAAACACTTGGCACTGGCTTGCAACTCAAACAACAACTTCACTTCATTGTTTATATCTCGCAAAGTAAAGGGAATGTACTCCATTTCCAATTTTCCGGCTTCAATTTTAGAGAAATCCAAAATATCATTAATGATACGCAATAAATTGCCTGCGGAAAAAATAGTTTTATCCACATAACCTTTTTGCATAGGTAAAAGCTCTGTATTGGCAAGTAAATGCAGTAGTCCAAGCACACCATTAAGCGGAGTACGTATTTCATGGCTCATATTGGCCAAAAATTCACTTTTGGCCTTGGCGCTTTGTTCCGCTGCATCTCTGGCTGTACGCAAATCTTGTTCCACAGCACGAAGCCCAGCGAGCATGGCTTTTAGCTCTCGCAAATCACGTACAAAGGAAATCACACGTTCTTCCCCATGAAGTATGGTTTTTTTAAACGTAATTTCCACCGGAACTTCATCACCCTTCTTATTTAAAAGAGTAAATTCAGCACACGCTTCGCCTTCCCTAAAGGTTTGCTCAACACACTTAAAACCACGCTTTGCGGTGACAGTACCGTCAGGCTGCTTTGGCGGAATGATAAGATCTCGATTGGCAAGATACTGAAGCTTATTGTCAAAGCCAAACAACTTAACCACGCTTTCATTGCAATCAAGCAGCTCCAACTTCTTGGACCAAACATTAATTCCAAAGGGGCTAAGGTCAAGTATGGCTTGAATACGCGCTTCGTTGGCCTTGAGAGTATTGAGGACTTTTGTTATTTCACGAAGATCATGCAAATAAGCAATAACCATTTCTTCATCACGTAACACAAGGCGAATGTAGGTAATCTCAAAAATAAGTTGCTCACCATTTTTGTCACAGCCATAAACTTTATCAAAATGATAATAGCCGTGCGTAAAAGCAGCGGTCATGCCTTTATAGAGCAACTCAATAGAATTCTTGCCATCAGGTTGGAATTCCGGTATAGTATTTTCGTATTGTTCTAAAAATTCGTCCTTATCCTCATAGCCAAAGATTTTCAAGCTCTCTAAATTACAATCGCGCATCTTAAGATTTTTATCCCAAATATTAATGGCCATGGGCGTTACATCTAAAATGGCGCGCGTGCGTTCTTCCATAATGGTGATATTCAAAATATTTTCGGTCACGGCAGATATATCGTGCGTATATCCAATCACCCTTTCCTCTCCATTTAAAATGACACAACAAAGCGTTTCATCCGAAGGAAAGCTGCGTCCAAAATTATCTAAATTTATCCATTGAAACGTACACTTACCCTTGTCAAAAGCTTCTTGCAGATATTGCTCCATAAGCTCTGAAGAAAGTCCATCAGGTTGATATAATGGCGAAAATTTAGAAAAGTTCAACATATACTCTTCTTTGGTATTCACCTTAAAAAGAGAAAGAACTGCTGCACTGCAATCGATTAGTTTATAATCCTTGGTCCATACATGCAACACAAGGGGCATAGTATCTAAGAGAGCTTGAGTTAACTCTGTATTGGCGCAAGAAAAACCCGCCATCTTTTCCACTTTTTCCACAGGTTTTACATAGCAAAGAAAAAAAACTTCTTCGGCGTGTTTTATGACATTAATGGATACTTGAGCGGTAAGACATAAATCGTCATAACTTTTCAGCACACAAAGACTTTCATGCATTCCGTTTTGCAGAGCATTTTGCAAAGCATTTTGCAAAACATCAGGTAATTGCGTTGCTTCATCTTGTTCGGGAAGGAACACTTCAGAAATAAAGTCAAGAAGTTGCGGCGTTACACCTTCATTTAACTTAAGGAGTTCAGCAAGGGGATTGTTGAGATACAGGACTTGTAAATCAGCAGCAATGCACATGCAAGGAAATGGAATATTTCCAAAGGCATGGGGCGCAAGAGCATTGAGAAAAGAGGGAAGTTGTCCGTAAGCTGTAGCCATAATCACTCCTCAAGGGGCATTTATAAAAACACTTTTGAAACGCAATCTAACAGACACTTAAAATTCTAATTGTAATTGTAATTGTAATTGTAATTGTAATTTTCTATTAATGAACACACAGTTTATATAAAAAAAATATCTTAGTCAATAAATGAATAAAACAGTTACCCACAGCGTGCGACACATTTTTTTATACAAAATTATTTATATTATTGAAACCTTATATACAGTCCTCAT
>CAYJJP010000356.1:0-2734 GCA_964370525.1 uncultured Desulfovibrionaceae bacterium
ATGAATTTGTGTGTATCGTTGGCCCCAGCGGATGCGGAAAGTCCACGTTATTGCGTATGCTTGCAGGACTTGAAAAGCAAGATAGCGGTTCACTGCATTATCATCATCAGGAAATTGTAAAACCTCGCTCAGAGATTGGTATGGTTTTTCAAGAATATTCCTTACTTCCATGGCGTAATGTCAGCGATAATGTAAGTCTTGGGCAGGAGTTTTTAGGAGCAAACAAGGCAAAATGTCAGCAAGTCGCCATGCAATATTTAGAGCTTGTGGGTTTGCAAAGCTTTGCCAAGGCTATGCCGCATGAATTATCAGGTGGTATGCGCCAAAGAGTTGCTATTGCTCGTGCTCTTGCCAACTGCCCACAAGTATTGCTCATGGATGAACCATTTGGAGCATTGGATGCACATACACGTATTCTACTACAGCGTGAACTTTTGCGCATAAGAAAAAAGCATAAGACAACAGTAGTTTTTGTAACACATAGTGTTGATGAAGCTATTTACTTAGCCGACAGAATTATTGTTATGAGCGCAAGACCCGGAAAAATATTACAAATTTTACCCATAGAATTAACTCACCCACGGGAGCGTTCACACCCACGCTTTGCAGAACTTACCGAAACTATTTTAAATATGTTGGATGTATCGACTATACAGTGATGCAAGTTTAGCGTAATTTTACGGTATAACCTACGAGGACAGTATGACTATCTTAGAAAAACTCCATTATTTAAATATTTTGCTTTTAGAAGAAATGCCGCAAAACAAAGAACAGGCACGGCATTTTAAAAATACACTTGATGACCAAAAAGTATTGTTTCGCTCTCTTATGAATATACGACCTCCTAAGATCATAAATGATGAGTTTTTGAAAATCCAAGATGAAGTTTTGCAAGAAGAAGTTACTGAAAAAGGTATTGTACAACTCTCTGACCTGCAAGCCTGTAAGCAACATGCAAATATCTATCTTTGGCAAGGGGATATTACAAGGCTTGCTGTGGACGCCATTGTCAATGCCGCCAACTCTGCCTTGATTGGCTGTTTTGCGCCTTGCCATAATTGTATAGATAACATTATCCACTCTTTGGCAGGGGTGCAATTACGTCTTGAATGCCATGAAATTATGCAAAAGCAAGGGCATGAGGAAGCTACAGGTAAGGCTAAAATCACAGCAGCGTACAATTTGCCAATCCAACACCGACCAGACGAACGGCGGAGTTATTCCCCAAAATTTGGGTATTATATATCCTCGCACTCCCGGCCATAGACGCAACTATAGAGTCGCTTACAGGCGAAAATGCAAGGAAACGACCCCGTGGATTGTCCACGACCCGCAGAACATAAAGGTGTTTTCAGCACCGCTCGGGATTATGCCGGAGAGAGCGAAAAAAAGCAATAGTTCTATATAGCTTAAAAATATTTAGATGGAGTTGGAAATTTGGATAATAAGCTGAAATGTTGAAGGAAAAATCAAAGAAGTTGTTTGTTGATTTTGTAAGGGGTGTACTAAAATCTCAAAGGAAAAGCTTACATGAACATAAAAAATGAAGCACCACAGAAAAAGGTGAAACTTCTTTTGTGGTGCTTCATGATAAGTATTCTTAAGTAGCTTTAAATTTATTTCCAGCCTCTAAGGTATGGTGTAATAACAGGCAAAATGATAATTAATAAGAAAAAGACAGTGGTGATAGCCGTTAACGATGCACCCGCTAACCTGCCACAAACAGCATCTCCTATTGCTATTGTTAAAACTACCGGTTATGTCACTTTTTCAACTGCATTTTTAGCAACATCTGTACATTGCAGAAAAACGTCTACCAACCACGCACTGCACGTCCAAAAATGGGGTAAAAAATTAAGCTTAAAAGAAAAATTGTAAAATAAATTAAAATTACTTTAGCAATTTCTTGTCTTCCATTTTTCCAAGAAATTTCTTTATTTAATACTCGAGCATTACATCTATGAAGTGCTACGCAACAAGCAATAAACAAGCTAAAAACACAAAGATATAAAGCTATTGGTTCGGGATTTAATGGTGGACTTTGTGAAAGATTAAATTTTGACATCGGTACATTAACCCATGATATATTATATTTTCTTGAATATTCGAAAACAGCATTATATCCTGTTAGAACAGAAAAAAACATGAGAAAATGCGCAATAAAGTTAAAGTTTTTACTTTTAAACATGAAATTTCCCAATTTTAATTTTTGATGAGTTAACTATTTTCTTTGATAAATACCATTTGAATCTAGCATTCCTTCATCTGGGGAGGTAACAAAATAGCGAGGATTTTTTTCCCATAGTTTTTCTATGTCGTAGTTTCGATAATTGTTCACCCTTGATATGAGCTGCCCGGCATCATTGTAAGACATAGCTAATGAACCTGCTTCGCATAAACGTCCTAGGCGATTGTATACATAATGCTCTTATTGCTAAAAGAGCATACTTCATAAATATTTTAAATCTGAATATTGTTCTTACAATTCATTTATTTATAAAATTTTATGTAGTGAATATTTATGAAGATATGCTTAGAACAGCATCATATATACGTTGACCTTCATCGTTATAACGGTATGATTCCACGCACGAACCATTTTTATACACTGTCGTTAGACGTCCACTAAAATCGGAGAGTTTTCATCTAAAGATAGATAAAGCTATTTGTTGATATCGCTTGAAGATCTCAGGTGTTCCAAGCGCAACCCATAGCTTCAAGGATAAATGAACCA
>CAYJJP010000357.1:0-2732 GCA_964370525.1 uncultured Desulfovibrionaceae bacterium
CTCATAACATTGCTTTTTTGCCGAAAAGCACGCATCTTGAGCTGTGCCCAAAATGCGAAATCCGGCCGCTTGCGCCAAACGCCAAGCGTGTCTATTGCTTATGGAACAAATTCCAAGCAGGCTTTGGCAGTGTTCTTGGGCGAAAATCCAAGACAGGGCGCCTTGGCTCATGGCTATGGCCTCGGAAAAGTGCGCACGAAAGACAGTAAAGTCAAAAGACCATAGCTTGCCTTTTATGGGACTTATGTAGGCCATGGCACGAATGTCTTGAATGTCATGGCCTGTTGCATTTTTACAACAACAACACACCAGCCAGCCCTCGCCTTCTTGGGTGAGCTGTAGCCAATCGGCAACGGTCGGATTTTGATAGCTATGTAGGGCACTTGTCAGAAGCCCTTCTTGTTGCATGCGCTCAAAAAGAGCTACCCTTAAATCATGTTGGGTGTTTTGTAATGCAAAATAATGGTACTGTCCGGTTTCATACAATGTTTTTCCCATAGCTACCTCCATATGTCGTAAGATACACGAGCTTTTTTCCCTTGCACCACCTCACTTGGACGAAAGCCAAGGACGGCATAACGCAAGGCATCAGCGGCATGACTTGTCCAATTGTGCATAGGCTCGGAAGAATACACTTCTTGGCGGGGACGCCATGTGCGCCGATATTGACGAAGTGCGCGCAAACCGTGCATACAAGCATCTTTTTCAAACCACATGCGTGGCAAGGCAGTACGCACAGCATTAATTCCATCCGCTAGTGAAAAAGCAGGACATACTGAAAAGTTTACCCCGAGCTGTTTTGCCACCTCATAGCGGCTTAACCCTGTACCAAGCTCACGCACACGAATGTCATGCGGAGCAATGTGCGTGCCGTATACATAGGGCTTTTCTTGTAAACGCTGAATATAATATTGCAAACCTTGACCGCTGTCTTCCATATATTCCAGTACACGCCATTGCCCCGAACTAAGCACCTGAAAAAACCAAATGCCTGTGGCATCGTCCATGCCAAGATCCCATGCTGTATGTACCGGCAATTCCGGCGCATGCGGCACAGAACATATTTGCCCTTTGCTTTCCAATTCCTCTAAATAATCAGCATAATAAGCCCCTCGCACAGCAGCAGCAAACGAGCATTCAAATTCTTGCTGATAGTCTTCCTTAGACATGGAAAGCCGAGCAGCTTGCAATTCATGCTTGTCAATATATCCTGTTTCCGATGCCTTAAAGCTAAACCGTGACCACAAGCCGGGCACGTCGCACTTTCCCGCTTCTTCCCATACATCATGCAGAAGATTGTCAACGCCATTGGGCGTCCCACAAAAAAGCGCACGTCCTTTGCGATCTGAAAGCATGGGGCGAATAACTCTCGTCCATACTTCGCGTGGAATGTCAGCAGGTTCGTCAATGATGACATCATCCAAATACATACCCCGTAAAGCGTTGGCATTGTCTGTGCCAAAAAGTCGAATGCTTGCGCCATTGGAAAAACTACAGCGCAATTCTGTTTCTAAAAAGCGCACTTGCGGTATATTACCGGCAAAAAATTTCAAATAATCCCAAACCAACGTTTTGGCTTGAGTGGTGAAAGGCGCCATGTAAGCACCACGCCAGTCGTTACGCTTTGTACTTAGGGCTTCGCGCAAAATATCATTGATGGCGGCAACGGTTTTTCCAAACCTTCTATGGCACAATAACACGCAAAAACGTGTACGCTCTTGGTGAAAACGCCACTGTAGAGGGCGTGGCGTGTAGGGAAGCACCTGTTCTACAAGCACGCCTGCGCTACTTATGGCTGGCTTTTTATTTTCTGTTTCCCGTTTTGATATGTGCTGCATCATGCTCTCCAAGTGTACTTTTAGTGTTTTCTTCACGATTTTCTTCGGGAACACCCCAACTAAAGCTTATGTGCATGCCGACACCCTTTGCCACATCCTTCTTGGCATCTTGCTTATCTTCACTTAAAATATTTTCAAGCATTGTGTGTAATTCTTTCATTTCCTTGACAAGCTCTATACCTTTATTGCCCATTTCCGCCTCTTTAAGCCCATTGCTCAAAAGCACCAAGCGATCCTTAAGTGTTTTTTGTAGAGATGCCTTTGTAAACCTCTGTGCTCCTGACATAATTTCTCCTTTAAAATTAAATTTCTCTTTCAAGTAAAGCAAGATGTTCAAGCAATGCCGCACAACGCTCTTTCCAAAGAACTGTGTACAAACCTACATTGTCCACGCCCTGAAAACGAGGCATTGTTTTAATAAAATCATTATAATATTTAACTCTTTGGCGTACGCACATGCGTGCTGTATAGAAAGCTAAATTATATTCGGCAAGCTCGCCGGCAAGGCGTAGGGTGTGCTTTCCATTGATGCAATCAACTTCCACAGGATTATAAATATCCAGATGTGCTTCGCCAACAATATTGCAGCATTGCTGTAATATCTTCATGCTTGGCACAATGCCCATATGCACCACGCTGTCATACAGAAAAACTCCCAAGGGGAGGGGAAGTTTTTCGCAACAAAGCGGATTCCAAAATTTTGTATACATGATGTGCATAAGATCTTGACGTACAAGAGGATAACCGGCTGCCTCCTGCTCTTGCCAAAGCCAAGCCTTGGAAAGCCCGAGGTAAATGTCGTAGGGCTTTTTTGCAGTGGAACGTAAATTTAATACCTCTTCCCATTCTTCAGTAAACTCATGGGCCATCAAAAATGCAGAACTCAAAACTTTG
>CAYJJP010000358.1:0-2723 GCA_964370525.1 uncultured Desulfovibrionaceae bacterium
TTGCGATGGCCAAGGCTTGTAATCGTGAAAAGGACGTTTACATTATTGGTTCCGAGAAAAACGATAACGCAATAAATTTGTTGGAAGGGATGGACGAAAATGAGATTTTTGAATTTTTTGTAAGCTTAATTAGCAATTTGAGCGTAGAGGGCGATCATAATAGGCATTTTCACATGAATGGTGTTAATCAAGCAACACAGTGCGCGAAAGTGCTTCTCATTATGTCCAAGAAAGACAAAACATTTATGCCCAGCATAAAAAGAATTAGCGAGCTTTGTGCAAATTACAGTGAAGCTACTGAATTTTTCCAAGAGTTTATAACTCATAAGGAAAAATTTGTAAGTGAAGACTTCTCTCTTGAGCAAATAGAGGCATTTATAAAAACCGTTCAGGGCAATTCACATCATGTAATGAATGCGCCTGATCGCCGGGACAGGATGAGTACGTATTTAGACCAGCTGAACTATGCCATGAAAACCATAACCATTGCTTTTGATAATTTGATGATGACACCCGGCATTGCAGAGAATTTTTGTGGAAATAAGAATGTCAAAGAAGCTTTTGACATGAGTAAAATATACAAGAGTAATGCAATTATTGTTTTGCGCTTTAGTCCTGTTACCGGCAGCAGCGGTGAAAGAATTGCGCGCTATATGGCCGAACGTTTTTATCAGGCTGTATTTATGCATGGCCTGAAAATGCCAAAGGGTAAGTATGTTTTTGTTTGCTATGATGAATTTCAAACATTTGCTGATCTATCCAATAACCGCTATTCGGATGCAGGTTTTGTGGATAAGGCAAGGGAATTTAACGCTATTTTTATAGGGGCAACGCAGTCTATGTCGGCACTTGTTCCCGTCGGCGGACATCAGGCCAGTGTTGATAAATTCATTTCAAACTGCAATTGCCGCGTGGTTTTTTACAGTGACGACCCGAGCACGCAGTCTATGGTATCTCGCTATAGTGATGTGAAATTAAATGAACTTGAGCATAAGGCATTTGTTATTAAATATAATGCAAAGTTGCGTAAACATGAATCTTCTTTGGAAAGTTTGCAAAATTCCTATGAAAGCATCAAACCTTTTATAGATAATTGCACGGAATTTGAAGACTTTAATATGCGCGCGGAGAAAAGGACTTATGAAATTCCGGCACTAAAAGAAAAAATAAGCGAGATAGCTTATGCAAAAAGGAGATCTCGCACGAGAAAAACTCACCAAGACCTACCAATTATGGGCGATATTTCAAGTGATTATGTTGACAGAACAGAAAGAAAGACCAGAACAAGAAATAATGGAAAATAATATCAACTACCTTTGCGCAATTCGTTGCGCAAGGGGTTTAACCAAGGAAAAAAGGTTAATATATGAATACCGCTAAAATACTAGACAACAATGAAGTTGCTATTGAAACTGAAACTGATTGTCAAATTAAAGCTGAAATTATAAAAAAAATGCGCACCCTTGACCCCTTTTATGTTGAAGAAGAAGATGATGATGATGACATGTTCTTACTTGACGAGGACGAGGACGAAGATGATGACGAGGACAAAGATTCTTTCAAAGATGAGGAATCGAAGCTTGCTGCGGCTTTAATGAAGGCCTACACAGGCACTCATAATGCAGCTGCCGAATATAGGCAAAATAGATTGAAGGAAATTTTTAATAAATATTCTTATATGTTTACGGAAGGAATAAATGAACGCTGCGTTTTGCCGGTTGGATGGCTTCAACATTTTGAAAATGCGCTGAATATTTTTGCATCGACCGGTATGCAAATTCTCATCGAACGTATTGTAGTTAACTCTGCTGGTATAAGAATCGAAGTGGCAGGGGAACATTCTCTAATATTTCGTAAAAACAGTGGCATAAGAAATCATGCTGATGTTGCCAAGAGCATGTTTGATTCTCTTGTCAAATTTATACCGGAAACTTGTGTGTTGTGCGGGACGTACTGCAAAATGCCCGTGGGAAGCGACTTGCGTGTTAAGAATAAGCAGATTTATGAAGTACTTTGCAAACGTTGCATCAGTATTTTTGATGACCGTTCGACAGCAGATGAAATAAGTAGTTCGCATATAAAAATTTAACTCAGTATTGAATGTAAAAATAACACAAATATAAACTATAATAATATTAGGAGACGATTATGAGTGATGACATTAAAACTATCAACTATGGTGCTGATTTGTCTTCCCGTCTATTTGGAAATCGTATTATTTTCTTGTGCTCACAGGTTGATGATCAGGTGGCGGCGCAAGTGTGTGCGCAGTTATTGTATCTTGAGTCGGAAGATGCTGAAAAACCAATCAATCTTTATATCAATTCCCCCGGTGGTTCCATAACTTCCGGCATGGCGATTTATGACACCATGAATTATATTTCATGCCCCATAAGCACTTTGTGCATGGGCATGGCGGCGAGCATGGGGTCGTTCTTGCTGGCAGCCGGTACAAAGGGGATGCGCTATTCATTGCCACATAGCCAAATTATGATTCACCAACCCCTTGCCGGATTTAGAGGACAAGTTACTGATATTAATATTCATGCTAAAGAATGCTTAAGAATAAAAAAGTCTGTGAATGAACTTTTATCAGAGATGACCGGCCAGAAATATAATGTCATTGAAAAGGCAACTGACCGAGATAATTACTTAACGCCCCTTGACGCATTGGAGTTTGGTCTGATTGATAAAGTGATAAGCAAACGCTCTGATGTGAAATA
>CAYJJP010000359.1:0-2715 GCA_964370525.1 uncultured Desulfovibrionaceae bacterium
AAATTGATTTAGCATGATAATATATGATATTCTATGCAACAAAAAAAAGTCCTAAGTATCATCACTATGAATACTTAGGACTTTTTCTACCTACTAATATATAGGTTAGTGGTGCCGCGGGACAGAATTGAACTGCCGACACGAGGATTTTCAGTCCTCTGCTCTACCAACTGAGCTACCGCGGCGACAAGAGTAGTTCTACGCAAAGTCGATACTTTTGGCAAGCACTTTTTTCACATTTTTAAAAATTTTTTTGAAAAATGTTAATGTTTAATTTTATCAATAAACTACACTATACGACATAACTTCCGGGCGGTGGAAAAAAAGCTCTACGCGTCGATTTAATTTTTTACTTTGCTCGTCCACACCCGGATTATAGGGGCGAGTATCCCCATAAGCCACGCTGCGCAATCGTGACGGTTTAATGCCAGCCTCTATGAGGTAGCGTATAACAGCAGCCGATCGTGCCCCGGAAAGCTCCCATACTGATGGATATGGGGCTGCAAGTTCATCTGAGCTGGCATGTCCACGCACCACAAGATACATATTATATTCACTTAGCAAAAAAACCACGTCATCCAATACTCTTTTGCCTTCAGTGCTCAAAACGGCTGCGCCCTTGGAAAACATGACGCCGGAATGCATACGCAAAAGCACACCCACATCATCTGTTGTAATGCCGGATGCGCTTTGCGGCACGGCATCTGCCATTAGCAACTCACGCAATTTTTGTGCAATGGCATAGTGAGTCTGATCAGATTCATCAATTTTCTTGTCGCGAAAATCCACTTTATCTGTATTTTGGATAAAAGGATTATTGGATACAGGCGAGGTAGAGGATGTATCCAAATTGCTTTCACCGGCAAAATACGCCGCCAGTCCGGCCTTTGTTTCCGGCGGCGCCATATTCAATATCCACAATAAAAGAAAAAAGGCCATCATAGCCGTGACAAAGTCTGCGTAGGCTACTTTCCATGCTCCACCCATATGCTACCCCATTACAATTTATATTTACTCTTTGCCGGCAAAGTGATCGGCAAATCTTTTATGTTCACGCAAAAAATTTTCCATATGTGCTTTGTGAATTCCATCAATCAATTGACCTCTGCTTCCAAGCAAAAATGAGTCTTGCACAGGACAAAGAGCATATAATTTATGTAATAATTCGATGTAAAGTTTTTTATACAGTTCAAAAATACTATCTTCTTCAAGTTCTCCCAAGCCTTGCGCCCCTTCCTGAGGATCTACTTGCCCATCAAGTGTTGCAAGTTCCATAAGATATTCCCAAGCTGCTTCTTTATTGGTATACATTAAAAAAAGCTCTTTCATCCGTGAATGCGTCAACACTAAATCATGTATCATCATATCACTATCTATTGAGTTTTCTTTAAAAAAAAGGTTCATATCTCTAAAGAACTCCCTTTCCACATCAAACAACTCTAAATAGGCGCCTTGTTTTAGTTTTTGAGAAATCTCTTCAGCTTTTCTTGTTATTTCTTCAACAGAATAAATGGTTTCCATACATTTTCCTTTACTTTCAATTTTTATTTACAGCAACTAATATTTAGCCGCCCTTGAGCTTTGTTTCCATTTCGGCAAAAGTAGGTCTAAAAGCCTGAGGAATAGCACGACGCCCGTACTCTACGGAAATGAGCGGCGTAGAGCCACGAATGGCAGCTGCCACTGCTTCTTTAATGGCGTTGTAGTAAAAATGTTCTTCATGGGCATGGTTTTCAAGCTTTGCACCCATGGGGCCGAAAAAGCCATAGCAAAACAAAATACCGATGAATGTACCCACCAGCGCTGCAGCAATATAGTGCCCAAGAACTTCCGGTGGCTCATTAATTTTACCCATGGAAAGAACAACACCGAGCACGCAAGCCACAATACCCATGCCGGGCATGGACTCTGCCATATGCGTCACAGCATGTGCCGGCAAAAGTTCTTCCTCATGCATGGTATGCATGTCAATCTTCATCAAACTGTCAATGTCTGCGGGATCTCCGGTGGTAAGGTATACACGCAAAGTATCCCCTATAAAATCTACTGTACGTTTTGATTTTAAAATATTAGGGAATTTTGTGAAAATAGCGCTTGACTCAGGCTTTTCAACATCGCTCTCAACGCTGATAACGCCATCCCGATGCATTTTGGAAAAGAGGGTATAAAGCAAGGCTAGTGTTTCGGTATATTTATCCTTACTGGAACCTGGGTCGCCAAAAATATGCTTAAAGCTCCCCAAAATGAGCTTCCATGTATACTTGGTTTGCGCCGCAAAAAAAGCTCCCCAGCACGCACCAAGAATGATGACATATTCCGCCGGCTGGAAAAGTATAAGGAAATCGCCCTTGGCCATCATATATCCGGCCACAACACTGCCAAAAACAATTAGTAAACCAATGCCAATATACATATATACCTTACGCTATGTAAAATGTTTGTTTTATTTCATATTTTTCTATCGTCAATCGCTCAAAATTCTTTAGGCGAATGCATTACAGTTTTTGCAAATTAATTATCATAGCCATTTAACGCCTTAAATTAGGTTACTATCTTTTCAAAATTAGAGCATATACCAATATAAAATCAAACGCAAGAATAACATAGTAATCACCATAAAAACACATTTTTATGTTTGACTTTCAATTCCGTGCTCCTTAAAATTAGTAAGAGCAAATTGCTTGATTTAGCCTTGAAACTATATTATGATTCGTT
>CAYJJP010000360.1:0-2704 GCA_964370525.1 uncultured Desulfovibrionaceae bacterium
AACAACCTTAAAAAAGGAACATTATGCGTAGAGTTAAACTTATTATCAACCGTGTCGAACGTGAAATTTTGTGTAACCAAGAAGAAAATCTTGCTGAGGTCATACGCAGAATTGGATTGACGGGTACAAAAATAGGTTGTGGAACCGGACAATGCGGAGCTTGCACCATTATTCTTGATGGTAAGCCCGTTCGAGCTTGTGTACGTCGTATGAAAAGCATAAAAGATTATGCTGAAATTGAAACTATTGAAGGACTTGGTACAGCTGACAATTTGCATCCCTTACAACAGGCTTTTTTAACATACGCTGCAGTTCAGTGTGGTTTTTGTTCACCTGGCTTTATTTTGTCAGCCAAGGCTCTCTTACAAGAAAATCTGACGCCTACACGCCAAGAAGTGCGTGATTGGTTCACAAAACACAATAATATTTGTCGATGTACCGGCTATAAACCCATTGTTGATGCTGTCATGGCAGCAGCTGAAGTTATGCGTGGCGAGAAAACCATGGACGACATAACATTTCAACCCCCTGCGGACGGTAGAATTTATGGTACCCATTTCCCAAAACCTGAAGGCGCCGCAAGAGTGCTCGGACAATGCGATTTTGGCGGCGACATAGCACTGAAGATGCCGTCAAATGCGCTGCATTTAGCGGTAGTTATCGCCAAAATAGATAAGGGTAAAATTCTGAACATCGACACAAGCGAAGCCAGCGTCATGGAAGGCGTGGCTAAGGTTATTACCGCTAAGGACGTCAAAGGTACAAACCGTTTATTTTCTCCCCAAGGTTCCGTACATAGCCTTTGTGATGGATTTGAACGTCCTATTATAAATGACGAACACGTCTATCGCTACGGTGATATAGTTGCCGTTGTTGCCGGTCGCACCAGAAAAGAAGCTCGCCTTGCAGCAAAAAAAGTTCATGTGCAATATGAACTGCATAATCCCGTAATGAATTATTTGGAAGCTGTTGCCCCGGACGCTCCTCAAGTATTTAATGCTATTCCTAATATCTACATCGAGCAACCGCTTTATAAAGGCGAAGAACCGCGCAAAGTGATTAATGACAGCCATACAGTTGTGGAAGGTTCATTTAGCACATCAAGACAACCGCATCTCACCATTGAACCTGACGTTGTACAATCATATCCACAAGATGACGGTATTGTTATTCAATGCAAGAGCCAATCGCTATATTTTATCAAAGCTCAAATTGCCGATGGTATTGGTATTGATAAAGAAAAAATCCACATTATTGGCAATCCCGCCGGCGGGAGCTTCGGATACAGCATGTCTCCGGCAAATTATGCTGTTGCTGCTGTATGCGCTTTGGCTGTGCAAGCACCGGTAAGCTTAGAACTAAGTTACGACGAACATCAACACATTACCGGCAAACGTGCGCCCGTGCATGTTAATGCCAAGCTTGCCTGCGACAGTTCCGGAAAAATGTCTGCCATGGAATTTCTCGTCGGACTTGATCACGGCGCATATAGCGAGCTGGCCGGTGCTCTGACCACAAAAGTATTGAGGTTCTTTGGTTATCCTTATAATATAAATAACATACGCGGTTTGGTGCGCACAGCTTTCACCAATGCCAACTTCGGCATTGCCTTCAGAGCTTTTGGTTCACCGCAAACCTATGCCATAAGTGAACAACTTGTTGATATGCTGGCAAGAAAAATGAACATAGATCCCTTTGAGTTTCGCTATCAAAACGTAGCCGAAGAAGGAGATTTATGCCCTACCTCTGTGCCCTATCGTGAATATCCCATGAAGAAAATGATGGATAAAATGCGCCCTTATTATCAAGAAGCCCAAGAACAAGCTCAAAAATTAAGCAGCGATACTTTAAAAAGAGGCGTTGGAATTTCTTGGGGCGGTTATCATGTTTCTAAAACTCCGGACAGAGCTGAAGTTGAATTGGAACTCTCAGGGGAAAAAACCATTACAATTTACAATACTTGGGCAAATGTTGGTCAAGGATCTGACTTTGGTAGCATAGTTCACACCCATGAGTCATTGCGAGAGCTTGGCATTGTGCATACCAACATAAAGCTCGTTCAAGCCAATACTCAAACCTGCCCCGATACAGGCTCAGCAGCCGGAAGCCGTTCGCATCATGCAGCCGGAAAAGCCATTGTCAATGCCGCCGAGCAGTTGCTTGCTGCCATGCGCAAAGATGACGGTACTTTCAGAAGCTATAACGAAATGAAAGAACAAAATATCCCCACTCGTTACCGTGGAATCTACGCAGACACCATTTCTGATATTGACCCCGATACCGGCCATGGCTATGGCGCAATGGGTCAAAATTATATGCTTTTCCTTTCTGAAGTGGAAGTAGACATGGAAAGCGGAAAAACTCGTGTCCTTAATGCGCGCGTGCTGGCAGATGTGGGCGTCATCGGAAGCTTTCACGCCGTCCTTGGACAAGCATGGGGCGGATACTCTCACTCCGTTGGCTTTGCCCTTTCGGAACAATATGAAGACATGAAAAAACATGCTGATATGCGTGGCGCCGGCGTACCAAAGTGCAATGATATTCCGGACAATTTCCATGTGGATTTTCATGTTACCGAAAGAGAAAACGGCCCACACGGTTCCACAGGTTGCGCTGAAGGCTTTCAAAGCAGCGGGCATGTTTCCATTTTGAACGCCATTGCCGATGCCGTAGGCCTTCGTTTTAACTCCATGCCTGTCACTGC
>CAYJJP010000361.1:0-2683 GCA_964370525.1 uncultured Desulfovibrionaceae bacterium
GTCTTTACCAGGTTTACTTTCCCGTGATATACGCGCGGTATCTACGACTTTAATTTTATTTCCCCCATCGGTAGCGGAAACTTTTTCTGTGTTTTCACATGCGCTCAACAAAAAAGTGAGCATAAGCATGAGGGGAAGAATGCGTAACATAAAGAACTCCTTAGTGAGTATAGAAAGACACTCTATTGCGTTATAGCTTAACTTCAGTGTATTTCTTTTAGTAAAAGGTTTAACAATTAACTGGAGTAAATATAGTTTTTTTACAAAAAATACAAGAGGAATTTTTGGCATATAAAATAAAAAAATATTATGTGTTTAAAAGTGCGCTTTTAAGGAAACACTAAGTGATTTTTTCTTGTGGGGAAAACGTGCTTTGCTACAAACAAAAGAAATTTTTTTTAGTAGACTGAGTATAGTTAGTATTCTTGAAATTATGTGAATTTTATTTATCGAATATTTCTTGCAGCGCTATAATCCGGCATAATCTAACACATTATTTAATCCTACACTATTTGAGGAGATCTGTTTCCCTTCAATACGATAGCGCGTCATGTTCCATGCTTCAAGATCAATATAATCAATCCTTCCTGTGCTTTGGGGGGTGATATGTTTTTGAATAATGAGCAAAACACTTTCTATGTCAAAATATACGCCTTCAAAGGCCATTTGCAGTGAATCGGCATTATAGACCAACATTTCTGACAGCTCCATAACTTCGCAGCTGGCAAAAAATGGTTGTAATTCATGGAGAATTGCTGAAGGAACTGCAGTTACATCTCCATATACCTTTATGAGTATTTGTTGTGCCATGACTATTGCTGATTGCTGTTAGTAGGTGGCATACACAAATTTCGTTTACGAGCTGTCATAAGGCCTTCACAATCGCCAAGACTGCAAGCTCTATTGAAATCCTTACACATGGGCTCATATCTTTCTAGAATCATAAGTGTAGCTCCGCGTGCTCGAAGCCAAGGTAGTGTGTCTGGCTCTAAGGCCAAGGCAGCATCAAAATCTACCTTTGCCATAGAAGGCTGCTTTAAGCGAAGATGCCCAAGTCCTCGAATATACAGTGCATATCCACGGTCATTTTGAAGGGCAAGCGAAGTATTCACGCTTTTAAGGGCATCGCTTGTGGCATCTAATTGTAGTTGTACTTCTCCAAGGCACGCCCAAAGTAGGGCCAATTTATCGTTCAACTTTACAGCTTTTTGTAATAAGTCCGCTACTTTTTTAGGTTCTTGCCAACGCTCCTTATAAAAACCCAAAGCCTCATCCATAAGCCATAAAGCGTCTAAAGTTTTAGCAATTTCTAAAGCTCTGACTTTCAGAACTTGTGGTGCCAAAACAGGAGTTTTTTGTTTTACTCCTGACGCAATAAGCAGATAATCTTCTCCACGCTCGGAATTTTCTTGCAAAAGTGTCAACCACTCAAGACGCATATCAAGCAGAGTTTTTTCAGATAAGTATCGATTTATTTCAAATGAAGTTTTTTCGCTCTTGGATTGTAAACGAACACTTATTTTTACATCCCCGCGAGGTTCATTTTTTAGCATTTCTACCTGAAAAAAAGGCATGTATAGCTGTGAAATTAACGCCATTTGCAAAAAATCTTCTTTTATTCCAAAAGCTAAAACTTTGTTCTGTGATAAGTCTTTGTGCACGTCACGCAATACTTGCAAATAAAGTATTGACTTGACAATATTAATTGATGAATTGGTTGAGATTCCCTTGATGTTAGAAAATGTTAAAGAGCGAGTTGTACTTATCTCTGCTGCAATAGCTTGGCTCATTGCGACTAGCTGGAATGTGAGTAAGAGTGCTAAACATAAATGAGCTTTAGATAAACGAGCGCACCTCAAGAGCAAATCTCGGGTGCGCTTATAGTATAGCTTTTTCCAAAAAAAACGCTGTATTTTCATGCTATTAATTATTTTTTGAATTTGTATCCAATAACTGAATTGACTTTGTCAACGCCTGGACGAATCATTTCTTGCACTGTGCTCTGGATAAGCTCAGTAGCTGTTGAGGTGGAAATGATTCCGGCAACGCTTTGGCTGGCAGAGAGGTTTTCGTTTAAAATTCTGCCACCTTCGAAGTTTTGAAGATATACTTCTGCCACCACACTTACTCGCAATTCAGCAATAGATACTTCTTTTAAAGACGCCTCAGTCACAACACCGGTAATGATGTGTCCGGCACCTGCTCTGCGTGCTTGAGCAACGGTATTGGTGAATGAAACTTGGATGCCGCGGCGTGAAAGAGCATCGGCAAAAGAACGGCTAATGTACTCCGGAATGGAGCTTGTACCTTCAAAAGTTGTATTGTTGCTACGTGTTCCAAGATGCGGTTGCTTACGCTTATCTTGGAAAAGTACTACCGTTGCTCGTGGAGCATTGGGAGCCGGCAAAAGTGAACTGTCCTTAGTCGGATATGTTAAGGGTACGGTATTATTAGGGCCGCAAGCTGTGCAAAACAATGCTAAAACAACAAGTCCCAAAAGTTTATTAACCATTTTAAAATTTAAACCGAATAGCATATGCAATTCCTCCAACCTCAAAAATTTTCGTTTAGACAATGATAAAGATTTTGTCATTAATTTATTTCTTTATGATATACACATTTCAAATTATTTGCAATAAATTATTCGTCACCTACTTTCCGCAAGGTTCATTTTCGTGCTGAT
>CAYJJP010000362.1:0-2665 GCA_964370525.1 uncultured Desulfovibrionaceae bacterium
GAACCTTTTGTTCACAAAAGGTTTTCCCCCAGAAAAATAATTAATCAGTGTATCCCTAAAAAACATCAAAAAACTAACTTTTAACAAACTATTTAAAATTATGAGCAATTTTAATTCCACTGATGAACGAGCAGAAAACCTCGTTCGCTGGCAAATATTAATGAGCGGACAGGTGCAAGGCGTAGGATTTCGCCCCTTTATTTATAAATTAGCACAAGAACAAAGGCTTAGCGGAACAGTTTGCAATACCAGTGACGGTGTTTGCTTAGAAATACAAGGGCAAGCTTTTGCATTACGCGATTTTTTAGACGCACTAAAAAACTCACTTCCCCCACTCGCTGTGCTCACGTCTTGCACCAGCAAGGAGATTGAAATCCTTCCATTGGAATATGATTTCAAAATCTTAGCGAGTCATGGAAAAAATGCACACAATGTGCTCATAAGCCCCGACACCGCCCTTTGTTGCGATTGCGAAAAGGATATGTCAGAGCCGGCAAATCGCCGCCATCTTTATGCTTTCACCAACTGCACCAATTGCGGTCCTCGCTATACAATCACCAAATCCATACCTTATGATCGCATAAATACCAGCATGTCATGCTTTAAGCTGTGCCAAGCATGCCAACAAGAATACGATAACCCTCTTGACCGTCGTTTTCATGCCCAGCCCAATGCTTGTCCGCAATGCGGTCCTAGGTTGCGCTTTTTGGAAAATGAAACGACACAAGAGCAAATAGATGCAATTGATGTTTTTAATACAGTAGACAGTGAACTTGCACTGCCACTGGCAGCAAGAGCGTTATTAAACAAAAAAATACTTGGAATAAAAGGACTTGGCGGCTTCCATTTGGTCTGCATGGCCTTTGACACTGAACGCATTGCGCTATTGCGATTGCGGAAACACCGCCCCCATAAACCCTTTGCCATTATGGTAAAAAACATTAAAATTGCCGAACAGATAGCCCACATATCAAAAGCGCAAGCCACCTTACTCAGCGGCCTTGAAAAGCCCATTGTGCTTTGCAATCGCAAGCCCATTTTGCCGGAAATTCTGGCACCTGATTCTGATACTATCGGCATTATGCTTCCCTATACCCCCTTACACGCAGCACTTTTTGAGCATTTAGAAGCAGAACAAGCCTTTCTCAAGAACTCAGAACCTTTGGCCTTGGTCATGACTTCAGGCAATGCCGGCGGTGAGCCCATTTGCCTTGGCAATAGAGAAGGCCTAGAACGCTTGCGCCCCTTGGTTGACGGGTTTTTATTGCACAATCGTGATATTCTCGTGCGCATTGATGACTCAGTATGTAAGGTAGATGACAACAATGATACGTTTTTTTTCCGAAGAGCCAGAGGATATGTTCCACGTCCCATATGCATGTCAAGCGCAATAAAGCATGCGCCATCTATTCTAGGCATGGGCGCGGAGCTAAAAAATTGCCTATGCCTTACTCGAGGGCAAGATGCATTTCTTTCGCAACATATTGGCGACTTACAAAATGCCGAAACCCTACAATTTTACCATGAAGTTTTACAGCATCTGCAAGACCTTTTGCAAGTAAAACCAAAACTTATAGTACATGACTTGCACCCTGACTTTCTTTCCACCCACGCAGCAAAAAAATACGCCGCAGAGTTGGGGATTGAGTGCATCCCCTTACAACACCATGTAGCCCACGCTTTTGCGGTACTTGCGGAACATAAACACACAGACCCCTGCCTTGCGCTTATACTTGACGGAACGGGACTTGGCGAAGACGGTACTATTTGGGGCGGAGAGCTTTTTTATATACATCCGTTGACGACAGAATATAAAAGACTTGGAAGACTTAGCCCCTTTGCTCTTGTCGGAGGGGAAAAGGCCATACAAGAACCGTGGCGCATTGCCGTTGCGTTGGCGCAAGACACTGAATTTGAAGATGAACTCTTTTCGCAATTTCGCAATTCCGCAATGCTCATGGAGATGCTCAAAAAAAATATTAACTGTGCGCATACGTCATCAAGCGGTAGACTTTTTGATGCTGTTTCGGCGGCTCTTTCCCTATGCACACATATCAGCTATGAAGGCCAAGCTGCCATTCGCCTTGAAGCGGCACAAAAATCCTCAGACATTGATTCAAGCGCTCAAAGTAGCTTTGATTTTGAACTAGCAACTTCTTGTCAAGCACAAAAAAATAATGATTTATGGGAATTACCTAGCAAAGAAATTTTTACGCACATTTTACGGCTTGCCAAAAAGCACACTGTACCCCACGCAGCCCGTGCCTTTCACGCTCTGTTAAGTGCCGGCTTTGCGCATATGGCAAAGCAAGCAAGTAAGGATTACCATTTAAAAAACATTATTATAAATGGTGGTGTTATGCAAAATGCTACCATGTTAAAGCACATGCGGCATGATTTACAAAAGCTCGGTTTTAATGTGCTTACGCCTAAGAATATTCCGCCCAGCGATGCCGGCATTGGCCTTGGTCAAGCGTATTTTGGCGCATTGCGAACTTGCGCAAAATAAATTGCGCAGCGTAAACACAGAAGAAAGCTTCATCAGCAAGCAGTCTTTAACTAGTCGTCACTGAAAAAGATATTAACGATTTAAAATAAAAGAAATTTTTAGTAAAAACAGACAAATAAAAATGCCGAAAATAAGGGCATGAAATGCACTATTCCG
>CAYJJP010000363.1:0-2661 GCA_964370525.1 uncultured Desulfovibrionaceae bacterium
CAGACCCCCTTTCCAAAAAACTTTAACGCGAATTTTTCTTACGAAAAATTCTTTTAAATATTTTTTATTACAGAGAGTTAGAAGTAAATATATTTTGTTTCGTTCTATTTTTAACTTGTTGAAAATAGAACTCGATAGGGTTTCCAAAGGGGATTATCCCCATAAACATAAGAGTTCTCCCTGAAAAGTTTGCACAAGCTTATATCACGGATACAAGGTTGAGGGTTATTCACCTAAAATTTCAAAGAGTTTATATTTCAATTCATTGCGTAATTCATAGTCTTTCATGGCAAAATAAATATTTGCTGTGAGATATTCTACCCAGTCACCGGCATCAAAACGCTCACCTTGAATCTTTACAGCAAGCATGCCTTTGTCCCTAGCAAGGGCTTGCAGAGCATCGGTAAGCTGAATCTCACCGCCATGACCCGGCTCAATGTTTTTAAGATAATCAAAAATATCGGGCGTAAGCACATACCTTCCTACAATGGCAAGGCGTGATGGAGCTTTATCTACGCTTGGTTTTTCAATCATGTCATTGATGCGAAACACACCCGGCGATACTTCTGTTCCGTCAATAATACCATAACGGTTAACTTTATCGCGCGGCACTTCCATAACACCAATAACCGGCATGTTTTCTGCCGTAGCTACGTCAATCAGTTGCTGTATTCCGGGATTTTCTCCAAACATGAGGTCGTCACCCACCATGACAGCAAAGGCCTGCCCACGCACAAACTCTTTTGCGCAAAGCACAGCATGCCCAAGCCCCAATTGCTTTTTTTGGCGTACGGAAAACATATTAACCATTTCGGCAACGTCACGAATTATTTTAAGTTTATCGTGTTTACCTGCCCGTTCCAGCACATTTTCCAACTGTAAATTGTAATCAAAGTGATCTTCTATAATTTTTTTGTCTCTATTGGTGACAAAAATGACATCTTTGATGCGCGAAGCTATGGCTTCTTCCACAACCCACTGGATAACTGGCTTATTGTAGATGGGAAGCATTTCTTTGGGAATGTTTTTACTGGCAGGCAAGGAACGTGTGCCCCAACCTGCAACCGGCATGATAACTTTGCGAATTTTATTCATCTTGTCCTTCTTCACTTTCTGTAGCTTGTAAAATGTGTTTAATCTGTTCAGCCAAAAATTGCGCATGCGCCTGAACTTTTTTCTCGTCTTCACCTTCAACCATAACACGACAAAGTGGCTCCGTTCCTGAATATCGCAAAAGAACTCGCCCACGCCCCGCTAGGTCTTTTTCAACTTCTTCCACTGCCTTAAGTAGCCGTAACTCCTTTTCTAACGGGGGCTTTCTCTGCACACGCACATTGATAAGCTCCTGTGGAAAAGGTGTTAACAGTCCTGCTAATTCTGATAGTGGTTTTTGCTTTTCACACATATAGCGCAAAATTTGTAATGCCGCAAGTAGTCCGTCACCAGTTGTGCTGAATTGGCGGAAGATAAGATGCCCCGATTGCTCACCGCCAAACATATAACCACCGCTTTGCATAGCCTCCATAACATAACGATCACCAACCTTGGTGCGCAGCAAATGACCACCATGATTCTGCATAAAAACTTCCAGCGCCATATTACTCATCACCGTAGAAACCACCGTCTTGTTAGGAAGCTCATTCCTTTCAAGCATGGCAAGCGCACACACTGCCATAATCTGATCCCCATCCAAAATAGTACCATGCTCATCTATAACAATAAGCCGATCAGCATCACCATCAAGCGCAAGACCTATGTCCGCACGCACCTCGCGTACCTTCTCAGCCGCGCGCTGAGGAAAAAGTGACCCGTAACCATCATTAATATTAGTACCATTTGGCTCAGTACCCAGCGTAATTACCTCCGCACCAAGCTCACGCAAAGCAAGCGGAGCAACCTTATAAGCAGCCCCATGAGCACAATCAATTACCACACGAATACCCGTAAGTGATAAATGTGCAGGAAAACAACTTTTTGTATAAACAATGTACCGACCACCAGCATCCTCAATCCTCTTAGCCCTACCAATATTTTCACACCGAGGAAAAGTAAAATCATTGCTTATTTGCTCTTGCGCATCATCCTTAAACATAAGCGCACTTATAGCATCCTCCACCTCATCCGCAAGCTTAAAACCATCAGCATCAAAAAGCTTTATGCCATTATCATAATAAGGATTGTGCGATGCGGAAATAACAACACCAAGATCAGCTCGCATATTACGAGTCAAAAAAGAAATCGCCGGCGTAGGCAAAGGACCAACCATAATAGCATGCATCCCCATAGAACAAAAACCAGCCGCAAGCGCGGACTCAAATGTATATCCGGAAAGCCTCGTGTCCTTACCAATCAATACCTTATGCGGATGCGAACCACGACGAAAATAACTCGCCGCCGCTTGACCAAGACGCAAAGCCATGTCCGCTGTCATTGGATAAACATTAGCCTTACCCCGTATACCGTCAGTACCAAAAAGCCGCTTTTTCATTTGTTCCTCTAATTATTGTTGGTGTTATTATTTTATTTTATTTTATTTTATTTTATTATTTTATTATTTTATTTTATTATTTTTTTTTCTGGGGGGAAGGAAAACCCTTTTGCTAGCGCCAAAAAGTGTTTTCCTTCCCCCCAGACCCCCCATCCTTTCCCAAAACGCGCCAA
>CAYJJP010000364.1:0-2656 GCA_964370525.1 uncultured Desulfovibrionaceae bacterium
TCACCTTGGGACAAGTGGCATCAATAATGTGTGCAGCTCTTTGCCTTAGCAACTGTTCTTCTTGCTGCGTAATTCCATGAGCACGAACGACAATGCTATCATGAGCCTTTGCCTCATCGGCACTCTTGAGGCAGTAAACCCCCAAAGATTTATATTTTTCAAGCACTTGGGGATTATGAATAATAGGACCAAGCGTACAAATACGCCCATTTTCCTCTGAATGAGTATGCTGTAAAATAGTGTCAAGCTTTTGTAATGCAAGGGAAACTCCCATACAAAAACCGGCTGTTTTGGCTCGAATAACTTCCATTGCTTATCTATATACCTATATCTATTAGATTAAACCACACTCAAATTCGCTCAATCCGCAAAAAACATGTAATCACTATAGTAGTTCCGCTTGACATTTATAATGTCAAGCTCTTAAAGACACGCTTCGCTTCGGCGTTAAACGTGCAAGTAAATTGCACTTACGCCTCAGCAGCGATTGCCTGCTTTCGCAGTCAATATAGCAATTCTAAGTGGTATTGCTATATCATAGTCACACTATCTGCTACAAATCAGTAGCACAATTTTCTTCGCAACCGGCAAAAAAATCATTGAGCAAAATATGCAAATCCTCCGCATTTTTACATTGCGCCATTTCTTTGCGCAATTGCTTCACGCCGGGGAAACTGTGTACATAACGTGGCACAAAGGTACGCATTTTCAAAAGCCATATACGCTCGTGACTGTACATTTTGGCAAGCTCCATATGCCGCCGGATAATATGCTTCAATCGTTGTAGGTTTGGCTTTTCCTCATATTTGTAAGCATTTTCCGCTCCCATCTGCCAAAGAGCTTCATGATCTGCAAAAATAGCCGGATTATGCATGGCACCACGCGCATACATAACCGTGTCCACTCCCGTTTGCAAAATGCACTCGACACCTTGCTTGGCTGTAAATAAATCGCCGCTGGCTATAACAGGAATATCCAATACATTCTTGAGCTTAGATAAATATTCCCATGCAGCTTCACCACGAAAGCCCTGCTTTGCCGTACGCGGATGCAACGTAATCCACCCTGCCCCAAGCTCTTGCAAACCAAGGGAAAGCTCCTGCCAAACATGACTGTCGTCAGTCCAACCAAGCCGAATTTTAAAGCCCATGTGTTTTTTTTCCACAAGTTCTAACATGCATTTAGCCACGTTTAAGCTATTGTCAATATCTTTAAGCATGGCGGATCCCGAACCGCTACGATTTACCTTTGGAACAGAACACCCCATATTGAGGTCAAAATACTTAAATCCTTGTTTTTGTAGCATGGAAACAGCCTCTTGCATAAAGGGCGCCTCGCTACCAAAAAGTTGCACCACCAAGGGATGTGAAATGCTATCAGCCTCTGTGGTATTAAGCAGATTGTGTGTTCCATTGCTTTTATATACCAAGCCCTTGGCGCTAACCATTTCTGTGCAGGCGACATTTGCCCCAAAATCCCTACATAAAAGACGAAACGGAAGATCCGAATACCCGGCAAGCGGTGCAAGCCATGGCTTATCTGCACTTATTTGCAGCGGATGTGATGAGTTATTTTCTGTATTCACAAAAGACCTTACTGTAATGTTTTGAATGCATTTAATATGCTAAAATAAATTCCTTTTTTATCTGCGTTCACAGTTAATTCACCTTGTTTGTCTGCATATATTTTAATGCCAAGCGAGCGCAAAAAAACATGCACGGGGCGACCTAATATGCAAGGCAAAAACTCGCTTGCTATGCCGGCTCTTTGCACACAAAGCTCACGGAAATTAAGATCATAGCGCACACTTTGCAAAATTTTTTCTTCGGCAAGTCGTACAATTTCGGCCTGCTCTGCCATTTTCAGATCAAGCTCGTTGCGCAAAAAAACTGTTTCGGCCAACTGCACCAAGGGGGGCAGCGAACACTCTTCTTCGTGAGCTAAAGCAAGCTCAAGCCAGCCTTCGGTATTGACTTGACTCAATACTTGGGGCGACTCTTGATATTGCTGAGCATGCACTTGTTTAGCCTCTTGCGACGCTTTGTCCCCGGAAAAAGCTTTGAAAATATGTTTGCGCATCGCCCTATCTTTTGTATACATATTTTGCACAGCACTAGAGTCTTGACAGAAAAGTATTTTGCATTGCAAAGGGCGCAAAGGATGCAAAGCACACCCATCTCCTTTGTGCAAAACACAATGCCAAGGATATTTAGATGAATTATTTCCTGATATTTTAATAACTTCCTGTTCAAGAGGCTGAAGTTTACCAAGAACAGGATCGTGTATGAGTTCTCCAGTTCGTAAAGCAACAAGTTGAGAATAAAGGACATTCTCTTGCTCAATGAGGTGCAAATCTTCCAAATGGAGTAAGGGACCGCCCTTGCGGCAACATTGCCCGCAGCGTGTACATTGTGGCTCTTGCATACCTTTATTTATAAAGCAATATGGGCACATGAGCAAGCACGATTTTAAGGAAACACCGATTAATTCCTCATGAAAAAAATATTCAGCGCATCTAATTTTCGTGCCTATTTTCTATTTTTTAACCTCTTGACCTCACATACACTTTAAAGATATTGTCTGACGAACTTTATAGGATACAAGACCTCTGCACAATTATTTTTAAATATAGCTTTCCAGTGCAAAATATATATCT
>CAYJJP010000365.1:0-2652 GCA_964370525.1 uncultured Desulfovibrionaceae bacterium
TTTTGTTCACAAAAGGTTTTCCCCCAGAAAAATAATTAATCAGTGTATCCTTAAGAAAATACTGATCAATTGTAAAAACTTACAACAATATGAAATCTTGTGTTAAATCTAGTGCCTTGAGATAAAACTTTTGTCTGAGTGACGACAATTCAACTTGTTTAAGAAGTATTATGAATTAAGCGTATGCCAATTTAGGGCACGGCCTAATATGTTCAATTTCCTGTGCCTTCTGTGAAGCCACAAGGGAAAGGTCATAATTGCTTTGTAAGTTAATCCAAAATTCTGCGCTTGTACCAAAATAACGAGCAAGGCGAAGGGCGGTATCAGCCGTAATGCCTCTTTTTTCTTTTACAATTTCAGCTATGCGACTAGCCGGAACTTGAATAGCAAGAGCCAAGGCATGGGCGGACAACTCTAAAGGGAGCAAAAATTCTTCACGCAAGACTTCGCCCGGGTGTGTGCGTACTCTTTGTTCATTGGTATTGCTGTGTAATTTCATATTCTTATCCTCTATTATTTATGGTAATCAATAATTTCCACCTGACTTGCTTTACCATTATTCCAAGTAAAGCAAATGCGGAATTGGTCATTGATACGAATACTATACTGACCTTTTCTGTCTCCTTGCAATGCCTCAAGACGATTGGCGGGAGGAATTCGTAAGTCTTCAAGGTTTTGGGCGGCATCTAGCATGTCTAGCTTTCGTAACGCAACGGAACGTATATTAACAAAGTGCCTTGATGTTTGTGTTCTGTAAAGATTTTCTGTCTTCGCACATGCAAAGCTTTCTATCATATTTCACCTATGAATACCTTTTCAAACAAAGCATTTACTGTTTTACGCTATCCGTTTAACAGACAATAAAAACAATAACACTAGTTGTCAAGTATAATGTGAGTCTTATCTGCATATCGTCACGTCATGATCTGCGGAAATTATTTTGCTTTAATGAGCTAGCGAATGGTGATTGGTTGACATTTAACAGCACAAACAAAATTTCCATAACCTGCCTTTAGTGGGACAAGCCTCCGGAAGGAGGTTAGCAGATGGATGACTTTATTATTAGCTTCACAGCTAGTATGCTGGCAAACATTGTGTGGAAAATTTTCATAATAAAAAATCACATGAAAGTTTTTCAATGCTTCGCTAAGCTTATTAGTAAATCACTTTAGAATATCAATTTTTTTACATAGTTACCCTTTGTTTATGCAATCTTCGCAATAAAAACAATGCCACAAGCAAAGTTACAACTTCCCCAAGCGGCAAAGCTATGGCAACACCCTGAACATGCAAAAATTTAGGTAAAAGCCAAATAAACAAGATAGGTAAAAGCAAAGTACGCAAAATAGCCACAATGGCAGATTCCGTGGCCTTCAGTAAACCGGTAAAATACGCTGTAAAAATAATGTTAAGGCCACAAAAAAGAAACATGAAACGTGAGTATTGCATAAAATCAACCGCAAATTCAATGGCTTTTGTATCCTCGTTAATAAACAAGGTCACAAGCTCGTAAGGATAAAAAGTCATAATCAAAAAACAAATAAACCCAACACCAAAAACAGCTCCGACTCCGGACAAAAGCAATGAACGCACCCTACGCGCAAGACGACAAGCATCGTTGGCACTGACAAGCGGGCTCAAAGAATCACTAAAGCCAAAGCACAACATCAAACAAAACCAAGTAAAAATATTAATGACAGTAAACGCTGCCACGCCATAAGCGCCGGCTAACTCCATAATAGTGATATTTATAACAACAAGCACAATGCCCGTGGACATTTCGTTTATCATTTCGGAGATGCCATTCCAAATACTTTGCAACACCTCAAAAAAACTCCCCGTCTTTCGGGTAAAATGCAGTTTGCGTGGCTTTTTACCCAAAATATAAGCAAAAAACAAAAAAATAACAGCAGATGCATAACCTATGCCCGTGGCAAGAGCAGCTCCATAAACCCCCATGGATAAGTGAGCAATAAATATATAATCTAATAGGACATTTACAACAGCGGTAAGCATAAGACACGTTGAAGCAAGCGCAGGCCGCTCATCCACACGCAAAAAATACGGCCATGTAAGACCAAGCAGAAAAGGCGTAAAAAAGTAAGCCACAGTATGTAGGTAACTTACGCTATTAGCAAACAAATGCTGATCAGCACCTAAAAATAAAACAATTTCCTCCGTAAATACAGCACAAAATATACTAATGACCAAACTCAACCCAAGCGTTGCCAGCATAATTTTTGTGTACACGGCACTGGCCAAATCCACACGCCCAGACCCAAGATAATTGGCACAGCGCACAGAACCACCAGCAACCAAGGCTATCCCAAAACCACTGATAACACTAAAGATTGGCCAGACAATATTCAAGGAAGCCAAGGCCATAGAACCAACATATCGCCCCACAAAAATAGCATCGATAAGCCCAGCTGACGATAACAATAAAAATGAAAATGTCCAAGGAACACTGTAGCGGAAAAACATACTCACCACAGGAGCATGCAACATATTTGTCTTGGAAAAAGGTGAACTCATGGTACTCTTCTCAAAATTAATTCAATTACAGATTT
The DNA here is from genome assembly GCA_964370525.1 of uncultured Desulfovibrionaceae bacterium. Lineage (GTDB taxonomy): Bacteria > Desulfobacterota > Desulfovibrionia > Desulfovibrionales > Desulfovibrionaceae > CAYJAD01. The sequence continues at coordinate 2,571 of CAYJJP010000365.1, forward strand.
TTGGGGGAAAATTCTTTTCAAATATACTTAAGGATACACTGATTAATTATTTTTCTGGGGGAAAACCTTTTGTGAACAAAAG
>CAYJJP010000366.1:0-2644 GCA_964370525.1 uncultured Desulfovibrionaceae bacterium
TGCAAAATCTCATAGATAATATCCGCCAGCGCTTGTCGTGCTTGTGAATCGTTCTTCAATACATGATTAGCAAGGGCGGTGTGTGAGGTCAAGGCACGGACAACGCTGCTTTCCACGGCACCGGGAAAGTTACCTTTGAAAACATTATCGCGGGTATTGCTGTCAATTTGTGCCATAACGACAGTGTTTTCTTTGGTTATGGCTGCAATATGGTTCACAAAGGCAATTTGGTCTTGCAAAGGAGTCACTTCGCCAAAGATGTCATTTAATTTAGCGATAATAGCCTTAAGATAGTCAACGTGCTCCGGAGTCGGTTCAGGACCATGAGGTGAGCTTGGCGACACAACAGTTTTTGCATCGGGTGATTTGGGCATGGGAAGTGCCGTAATATCATAGCCGCTGAGGGCAATACCTGATAAGTCAATGTTTTCCTTGGGTGTTCCTTCCAATCGTCTGAAAAGCAATTTGGCAAAGGCCGCAAAGTTTTCAAGTTCTGCATCGCCAAAGTCAATAATCTGCGCCAAATACACATAGACACGACAAAAACGCCCAAGCCTGTTTTTAAATTGGCTTAATCCCACCAGTTGTTCGGAAGTGTTTTTGCGTTGAAATTCCGTATGTTCTTGTGCATCTTGCTGTCTTAATTTCTTCGCCTTTTCAAATGCTTGCTCCCATTCTTCAAGCGCATTTTGTAATTGCTTCAAACGTGTATTATATCTTTGCGTGGGGGATTGCGTGGCGGCATACAGCTCTTTGTGTTGCGGTTCATTGGCATTGGTGTAATCTTTAATGCTCCGAAAACGAGCACGTTTAAATTTTTCCAAGTCATCCGTGCTATAAATATCAAAGTCGTCCAAAAAACTCTTGATTTCATACACAACATTCAAATCTTGCACTTGGTCAATTTCGGCACCGTCATCAAACATTTTGAACGCCCGCAAAACATTTTCCGGTGAGTTAACAAAATCAACAATGAAGGTGCAATCCTTACCCGGCGCAATACGGTTAAGACGTGAAAAAGTTTGCACAATTTCAATGTCATTGGCAATTTTCTTGTCCACATACATGGCTACAAGTTTTGGCTGGTCAAAGCCCGTTTGAAACTTATTAGCAACAATCATGACCCTATATTCGGGGCGATCAAAGGCAGCACGCAAATCATTGCCAAGCCCCTTGGGATTCATATTGAACTCTGAAAATTCTTCGTCTTCGTGAGCGGCAAAAATATTTGTGGTGAGGGTGTCATCGTCCACATGAATAATTTGTTTTCCCGTAAGCTTACCGGAAAAAGCCACGAGCGTTTTCATGAAACTATATTCGGGCTTTTGCGCAATATGGGCATCAAAAGCTTTTTTATAGCGTACAGCCGTCGCGCGTGAAGATGTCACCACCATAGCTTTAGCTTTGCCATCAAGCAAGGGAGCAACGCTTTTTGTGAAATGCGCAAGGATGAATTGCACTTTTTGAATGACATTGGTGGGATGTAAGTGCATCCATTGTGCCAGTGCCCGTTTTGCGTCCTTGCCCTTCACTCGCTTTTCGTCATCGAGTTCTTTTTTAAGGTTATATGCTGTAGTATAAGGCATATAGCCTTGTAACACATCCAATATGAAACCTTCTTCAATGGCTTGACGCATGGGATAACGATGGAAAGCTTGTGGCAAATTATCATCACTGGCTTTTAAGCCATCGACCGTTCTGCCAAAAAGCATGAATGTAGAGTGCTTGGGGGTTGCTGTAAAAGCAAAATGACTGATATTCTTGGGACGCACTCGTGACTGCTGTATTTTTTCCAGCAATTCTTCCACGGTAAGCATATCCATATTGTTCATGGAAAGCGTGGCTTGCAATTTATTGGCGGTGGTTCCCGTTTGTGAAGTATGGGCTTCGTCAATAATCACAGCAAAGGTTTTATTTTTTAAGGTATCTTCAGTTATAATGGCTTCAAGGGCATGGGGAAAAGTGCTGATGGTCACCACGATAATTGGCGTACCGCTGCCAAGAGCTTCATACAGTTGCGTACTTTTGGACTTTGACGACTCATCCCTATTGATGGTGGCAATAAAGCCACGTTGATGGTCAATCTGACACACGGCATCTTGTAATTGGCTATCAAGGACAATTCTGTCGGTCACGATAATCACATTGTTGAAAATAGGCGTACCGTCAGCTTGACGCAATTTAACAAGCCCGTGCGCCGTCCAAGCAATGGTGCTGGTTTTGCCCGAACCTGCACTGTGCTCACACAGGTATTGCATACCCACGCCATTTTTTTGCGCATCGCTGAGCATGGCATTGACGGCTGACCATTGGTGATAGCGTGGAAAGATGAGCGTTTCTTTCTTTTTCCATGTGCCGTAAAGGTCTACAACATCTTTTTTTTCAGTATACACAAAGCTGTGAAAAATGCGTAACCATGCGTCTTTTTGACACACTTCTTCCCAAAAATATGCCACAGGATATTCACCATCGGAACGTGTGGCATTGCCTGTGTGACCATTGTTGCCCTTATTAAAAGGTAAGAAATAGGTGTCGTGCCCCTGCAATTTGGTAGCCATATATATTTCGGAATCGGACAAAGCAAAATGCACTACGGCACCACGCCCAAAGGTGAGCAGTGGTTCCTTGCGTTTGCTCTTGGCAT
>CAYJJP010000367.1:0-2628 GCA_964370525.1 uncultured Desulfovibrionaceae bacterium
TAATCTCCCCAAATAGCAAACTTCTTTCCTTCAAGTAAGTATTTTACAATAACTGTAGCAGCATCCTGAACACCGGCATATAAATTAGGGTTTGCAAGAAATCGTAAATTAGGCGTCAAAAACTCATGAATGTCTTTCTCTTCATTAAAACCACGAGTTTGCAAAATATGCAGGAGTAAGGGAGAGATGCCAAGCTTGTGCGCCTTGCCTATTTCTTGGGAATTCATGGACTCTAAAGCAGAAAATGCTTTAATATTTTCAGTATTTAAAATGTTACTTTCCGCATGGGAAGAGTTTTGCATTTGCTCACGTAGTGTCCATGTTTTCACAATATATTTACCAATATCCCTTATTGCTGTATTATTATTTAATAATTTACCCAGCAACTATTATAGTATTTTAAGTTGACATTACTAATGTCATTTTTTTAAGGAAGCACTGATTAATTATTTCTCTTGAGGAGGGAAGACCGCCCCAAAGGGAGCCTCCCCCCTTCAAACTCATCCCATCCCCTCAAAACGCTTTAATTATTACAATTTTCAATAACAAATTGAAAATAAAACGAAATAAGTTATGCTCGACGATAACACACTGTATTAAAACACACGCCAAAAGAATTTATAGTAAATTCATTTTGCTACGTACCAACTGCATGGTAGCTTCAGCTGTCTCACGCGCCCTCGCATTGCCCTTTTCAATAATTTCATGCACCATATCAGGATTATTATCCAAAAATGCACGCTTTTCTTGTAGTGGTTCAAGGAATGTACGCAAGTTCTCCAAGAATATCTTCTTGCAATCGGCACAGCCCATACCGGCGTTTCTACAGCTTTCACTAATTTCAGCTTGAACTGCATCACTGGCAAGCAGCTTATGATAAGGAAAAAGATTGCACACATTGGGTTCACCGGGATCTGTACGCTTTAAACGAGCAGGATCGGTGAACATTTTTTTTACTTTAGGCTCAAGCTCAGCCATACTGTCACGCAAGAAAATACCATTATTATAACTTTTGGACATCTTACGCCCGTCAAGCCCGGGACACTTAGCCGCCGGTGTCAACTTTGCTTCCACATCCACAAAGGTCTCACCATACAAATGGTTAAAACGACGACCGATTTCCCGTGTCATCTCAAGATGTGGCAGCTGGTCTTGTCCCACCGGCACAAATTTCGGCAAATACATCAAAATATCTGCGCTCATGAGCACAGGATAACATAAAAATCCCGCATTACTCAAATCTTTGTGTGTTACTTCCTGCTGCATTTCTTTATATGTGGGACAACGCTCAAGCCACGAAACAGGCGTAATCATAGAAAGCAACAAAGACAGTTCTGCATGGCTTTTTATGGCTGATTGCACAAAAATAACACTTTTTTCCGGGTCTATTCCAGCAGCAAGCCAATCTTTTACCATTTCAAATGAATTGTTTTTTATGGCCGAAGGATCGGCAAATTCACTGGTAAGCGCATGCCAATCAGCAACAAAGAAAAAAGCATCCGTTTCTTCTTGCAAAGCTACCCAATTTTTTAAAACACCAAAATAATGGCCAATGTGCAAAGCACCCGTTGGGCGCATACCCGATACAGTGCGTGTGCGCAAATTATGCAAGCTTTCATTCGTATTTTTCATTAATTAAGTCCAAAAGTTGTTAAAAGAATTTCACTTGTGCCATGAACAAGAGGACCTAGCACATAACCAAGAACACCGGTAGCCAACAAAAGAATAAGGATAATAAATCCATAGTTTGCAGCTCGCATATACTTCCAAGCCAAAGACGGCGGCAAGAAATACGCTAAGACCTTACTTCCATCAAGTGGCGGTATAGGCAATAAATTTAAAAAGCAAAGGCCGCAGTTTATGAAAATACCCATGCCTAACATCTTAATGATGAAAACATAAGTATTACTTTCATTCATGGATATAGGCGGTACTAATTCTACAAATATTCGCAAGGAAAGTGCAAAGATAACTGCCAAAGCAAGATTGGTGAGCGGCCCTGCCAATGATACCCACATCATATCCTTTTGTGGATCTTTAAAATAACGAGTATCCACAGGAACAGGCTTTGCCCAACCAAAAACAAAAGGACTGGTTAAGCTTGTGAGTATAAAAACAATTAAGCCCATGGGATCAATATGCGGCAAGGGATTAAGCGTAAGACGCCCCATCATTTTTGCCGTGGGATCTCCACGCTTAAAGGCCACATAGCCATGGGCTACCTCATGCAAAATAATTCCCAATAAAGCAGGAATGGCTGCCACCGCAAAACGCTCAAATAAAAGTGAAGTATCGGTATTAAACATGGAAGTCATTTACCTTAAAAACTGGTTAAGGGCAAGGAAGAAATGAATCACAAATTTCATTAAATGATACACTGATTAATTCCTCCAGAGGGGAAGAGCTCCGCCCCGCCAAAGGGGATAATCCCCTTTGGAAACCCTATCACGTTCTATAAAAAAATAATTAATTAATGTTTACTAAAATCTATTGCCTTTATAACATAAATGGATAAAATATCAACAGACATGAACGCTAAATGAAATCTTTACTACATTTTCTTAGGGAAGCGCTGATTAAATAAAAAGTTATATGCGTTTGTAAATGAAATCAACATTAAAAAAGCAA
>CAYJJP010000368.1:0-2627 GCA_964370525.1 uncultured Desulfovibrionaceae bacterium
AATCTATGTTCCCTTGCCATTCCGCAAATACTGTGCTCTATCCCCAGTTGTACAATAATTCAATTTACTCCCAAAAAAGCTCTTGCTGCACCTGTTTTTTTAGAAAAAGGAAGCAGCGTAAGCTCAGTGGAAAACAATGGTGTATCTTGCATCTACACAACAACCAGCGACGTGCATCTACTGCCCTTGCAACTTTCCAAGGTTAATTCACTTACAAGCACCTACAAAAACAGAATTATTGAATTAAATTTTACTTTTACGGCTCCAAACGCCTTAGACGGCGCAGATCGTTTACGTCTTTATTTTCAAGATACCCATGGCAATGCGGCATTTAAGCTTTTCTCTCTCTTATTTTACACCCAAGATATTGAAATTCTATGCGGAGAAAAAAACTTCAAACTCCCCGGTAACACGCTTTTGCCCGTAGGATTCCATGAGGATGAGCATCTATTCCCTGAAGGCGACATCAGCGGGAATGGATATAAGCTTTTACAAGAATACTATGCTTTTGTGCATAAATTTCATTTTCTTGATATTGTATTTCCAAGCGGTGGAATTGACTCGAAAAATGCACAGCAATTAACCTGCAGATTCAATTTAACAGCAGCATTGCCTGACGATTTTCCAAGCTACAGCCTACAAGACTTCTTGCTATTTGCTACGCCTGCTGTAAATATCTTTCCTTTTGAAACTCGCCCAATTAAAGCTGATTTTAAGGCTAACGGTTATGATGTGCGAGCAAATACCAGCAAGGCCAATGCGTATACTCCCTATAAAATACTTAAAGTAACTCAGATTGGAGCACTTGGAGAAGAAATTGAATACTCCCCCATGCTTGCTGCCTCAGCCTATACAAGCACCCCAGCTTACAATGTGCACTTTAAGAAAAATTCCGAAGGAACTCGGCAGATGCAACTTGAGGTTTTATATCCTCTCAAGAAAAATATGCCTGAAGCAAGCACGCTATCCCTAGATGTGTTGTATAGCAATGGAAGTTTAGCAAATTCACTAAACGTAGGGGATGTAAACGTTCCTCTTTCAACAACATCTGTGCTTGCAGACTTTACAAACATCACCCCACCCACAAAGGCCATGCAAGCCCCTTCCGAAGGACATGTATATTGGGCTATGCTAGCGCATATGCATCTGAATTTTTTACCGGTTATTAATGCAGACACGTTAAAATCAATCTTGCTAACCTACATGCCTACAAAGTATGATGCCATATATATCAATGCCATACAACAACACATCAACGCTATCATTTCTGTAAAAACTAAAGATGTTGACGTGCTTTGGAGAGGCATCCCACAACACGGCACAGACCTCACAGTGACCCTAGGAACAGAAGGCTTTAGTAATACAGGGAATATGTATTTATTTGGTGCCATTGTTGCACGCTTTTTACATGAATGTTCCCCTATTAATAGCTTTTTACGCGTAATTATTACAGACTCTCTTAATAAAAGGTCATTCAAATGGGAAAAACACCGCCCAGTGCCATACCTAATTTAATTAAAGATGTATTAAAAAATCCACAACAATATACATTTTCTCAAATTATTCACCTCCTTGGCTTGTGGCTTATGCCAAGCAAAGGATTTGAAAACAATAAACTTTTGCGCCAAAACTTACGCTTCAGGCCGGCACTGACACTTGGCTTTACGCCAACTGATGTTGAAAGTGTTAAGCTAAGCTATGCAGACCCAAATGAAGAAAATAAAGGTATTACGTCGCATTTGGTGCAAGTAGATCCCATTGAAGAAATTCCGGAACGCATAGAAATTACCGCCACATTTTATGGCTTGTACGGCACAAACTCTCCCTTGCCTAAGTCGTACACAGAACAACTCCTTACAGAATTAGCAGAAGATAGTTCGGTTAAGCGAGATTTTTTAGACATACTTAATAACCAATTCTATCTTTTGCACACATTCATGACCCTAAACATAAACCCTTGGTATAAATGGAAATCCACATACAACCAAGATGCAGGTCAAATGCTCATGGCTTTAGCAAGCTACGGCAATAAAGAACTGCGTAATCAATTGCAAGATGAAGACATGTTTCTGCGTTGTTCTCGATTTTTCTTTCACAAAACACGCTCATCTTCCGGACTTAAGGCCATGCTTTGTGACATCATAGGCTGGAAAAAAATTCGAATTTATACCAATGAAATGCGGATAGTTCGCATCCCGGACTATCAGCGCGCACAACTTGGCGTCCTCAACACCACGCTTTCAAGAGATTGCTCCCTTGGCGACACCGTAAAATGTTACACTGACAAATTGCACATTGAACTCTTTGACGTGGATGGCGCCACACTCAACAGATTGCGCCCCAATACAAAATTCACTAATTTATTACATACTATTATAATGAATTACTGTCATAATATCTCAGAGTATGAGGTCACGCTTTCAATGCGTGCCAATGAAACACAAACATCATGCCTTGGCGGCTTTCAGCACAGCACAACCAATGCTGAACAGCCAAACTTTGCTTGTCTTGGGCACAATACTTGGCTGATAAACATGGCTGATGACGATACAAATAAGTATGCACCCCCCATAAAAGCACACTATGACAGCGGATTTTCCACATGCGGGTAATATCACATACAACGA
>CAYJJP010000369.1:0-2620 GCA_964370525.1 uncultured Desulfovibrionaceae bacterium
ATATTTACAATAAAGATGATATATAGTTGACAATTTGCAAATTGGCATACATGATGTGGGCGAAGCTGAGATCTTTAATTTTAAAATTACCTTTTTACACGGATAACAATAAGTGTCGCTTATGCTAGAAAAAAAATTTACCAACAAAATAATTACTATTGCCGATGATTTAACAGGAGCCAATGTTAACGCAGCTCTTTTGGCTTCACATGGTTTTACTGCTGCCACCTGTACCCTTAGTACCAAATGGAATGAGCATTTTTTTGCGCAATTTGACGCTGTAAGTATAAACACCGGTAGCCGACAATTGTCTGTTAAAGGAGCACGAAAAGTTACAAAAAATGCCATAATGAAAGCATATTCACAAAAACCGTGTGTACTTGCAAAACGCATTGACAGCACGCTTCGTGGTCACATTGGTCATGAAATTGAAGCTGCTTTGGAAGTGCTACCCAAAAATACCATGGTATTATTATCCCCTGCTTTTCCGGCTTCCGGGCGTATTGTTGCCGGAGGTCATCTTATTGTGGATGGCATTCCTTTGGAGCGCACCGACGCCGCTAAAGACCCCACTTTTCCCATGACTTGTTCAAAAATGATTCAAATTTTTCAAAAACAAAGCCATTTAAAAATAGATGCGCTACCTTTAGAAATCGTTTTACAAGGCACAAAAGCCATTACAACTCACCTCCATGTGCTTTCCCATCAAGGAGTGCGTGTGGTAGCTTGCGATGCTCTCACCGATGAAAATATTCAATGCATAGCAGAAGCAGCCACGCAGCTTGAAGTACCTGTACTTTGTGCAGATTCCGGTTCGCTATGTTTAGCCATGGCTTTAGTTCTTGGGGGGGCAGAGGTGACTCCTTTGGAAAACCGTGTTCTTGCAGTGGTGGGTAGTATTATGGACATTGTGCGGCATCAACTCGATGCCCTCGTAGTACACATGCGCACACATCTTATTTGCGTGGATGCAAAAGCTCTGACCTATGAAGTGGGCAATCCTCTTCGGGAAGAAGAACTCAATCGTTTAGAAAAAGCCTTGCTTGAAGCGCCTGAAGACGCACAAGTTCTCGGGATTTGCACTGCACGATATGAAGATGAAATTTTGGATATAAAAACAGTAGCAGACGAGTATGGTATGAGCGTGGAAGGAATATCTGTGCGCATAACCAATGCTTTGGCAGAAATTACTTTACGTGCCTTACATAACAATGAATTACGTATAGGCGGTGTTTTTTCTTCAGGGGGAGAAGTGACCATGGCTGTTGCTGAATGCCTTGGTGCGCAAGGTTTTTCTGTTCGCAGTGAAGTGCTTTCTCGTGCCATGTACGGGCGCTTCATTGGGGGAAGCTTCCCTGATATGCCTATGGTTACAAAGGGTGGCTTTGTAGGAGATACCATGGCAATAGTGCGCTGTGCCGAGTTTTTACTTACAAAAATTTCTTCACAAAGCGCCGACCACATGGAAAACTAAGCTTTACAACAATAGTATTATGTAGAACTAAGGAGATATGATGAAACCGAATATCTGTGTACCAATGGGCGACCCTGCAGGTGTGGGACCTGAAATTTCTGTAGCAGCAGCTGCAACATTTGTTAGCGATGATTCGCTTAAAAAAAGTTGTCATGTGCTTATTATTGGCCATACCGAAGCATTGAAAACTGCCGCAAAGGTGATGCAGGTTACTGTGCCTTTACACACTGTCACCGAAGACATGACAAGTCTTTCTGAGGATGCTATCAATGTGTTTGACATGCCAGAAACCGTAGATATGCAAACCTTGCGTATGGGGAAAGTGCAAGGTGCATGTGGAAAAGCGGCTTTTACTTACATAAAAAAAGCTGTTGACCTGTGTCTTGCTGGCAAGGGGCAAGCCTTGGCTACTACCCCCATCAATAAAGAATCCTTTAAAGCCGGCGGTGTTGATTATATTGGGCATACAGAAGTGCTTGCTGATTTAACAAAAAGTCACGACCCGCTAACCATGTTTCAAGTACATGATTTGCGAGTGTTCTTCTTAACACGTCACTTGTCATTGGCCAAAGCCTGTGAAGCAGTAAAAGAAAATCGTGTGCTAGATTATTTACAACGTTGCCATAAGGCTTTGCTGCAACTCGGCTTACAAAATCCTAGTATAGCGGTTGCTGGCTTAAATCCACATTGTGGCGAACACGGACTTTTTGGCAATGAAGAAGATACACAACTTATGCCTGCCATTGAAAAAGCAAAACAATTGGGATTAGATGTAAGTGGGCCGTATCCTGCTGATTCTGTTTTTCACTTTGCACTCAATGGACGCTGGGATGCTGTACTATCACTCTACCACGACCAAGGACATATTGCCACGAAGATGGTCGATTTTCATCGCACCATATCCTTAACTTTGGGTATGCCCATTTTGCGCACGTCTGTAGATCACGGTACCGCTTTTGATATAGCCGGAAAAGGTAGTGTGAGCGCAGTTAGTATGATAGAAGCGATTCGTTTAGCTGCTCTGTATGCACCGTTCTATGCTAATAACGACTAAGTATTATATATTAACTTTTGCAAGCTCCAATACAAAGAAAGACCTCTGCATAATTCCAAATATTGACAAAATACATGGATTGCTTCGCTGCG
>CAYJJP010000370.1:0-2615 GCA_964370525.1 uncultured Desulfovibrionaceae bacterium
ATATAATTTCTGCGGAAATATGATACAGCTAGGTCGCTTACTTGAATGCTCTTGTTGCGGCGAGGGCTGTGAATGAACTTATTGTCACCAATGTAAATTCCTGTGTGATAGCCGATGCGCGGATGGCGGAAGGCAACAATGTCGCCCACTTTCATATTGCTACGCTTGACAGCAACACCCGTACGCGATTGATCTCTTGCAGTACGTGGCAATTTTACACCTACATGCTTATAGACCCATTGTACAAATCCGGAGCAATCAAAGCCTCTTGTGGTGGTTCCGCCATATACATAGCGCACACCGAGCACGCTTTTAGCTTTCGGAATGACGACGGCGCCCTTGGTGCTTTTATCTTCAGCAACAATTTTTTGTTGTGGGAATGCAGCACGAGCTTTTGCGATTAATTTGGGGTCAATAGTATGTTTTGCCTTGGTATTTGTGGCAGGAACATTTGAAATCTGAGTTTTTTGAGCAGATAGCTTTGTAGAATCGGGAGAACTTGTGGCTTTTTGAGGAGTTGAAGCTACAGTTTTTTGTGATTTTTTTTCTGCAATCGCTTTATTTTGTTTTGTGACTTGAGCTTTAGGGGCTGCGTACGTACTTGCAATGGTACGCATCTGAGCTTGACCGGGAGCTAATGCTACAACTTTTTGAGGTTGATTTTTGTATTCTGCCTGTTCTTTGGTAGGAACGTGTGCCGTAAGTGATGAGGATTTATTAGCACAACCAAACCCAAGCAAAATAAGACCGCACAATGAAACATAGCATAGAGAGGTAATTATTTTCTTCATGAGTCTAAACATATTCTACTTGAAATGTAATGTCAAGTTTTTTTTGTAATCTTTATTACCATTTTTTTCTTAGCGTCCTTGGGCAAAATTATTTCCGCTTTGCTTTTCAAGCTGTTGCTTATAGCGTATGATGCCACGGCTTATCCCTTGCGCTAAAGCGTCACGATATTTTGCTTTTTTAAGCATACTCGCTTCCTTGGGATTAGTGCAATAGCCTATTTCCACCAAGACAGCCGGCATATTGGTACCAATCAGCACGTGAAAGGGAGCAGAACGAGTACCGCCATTCTTGGTAGGGTAGCCCTTGCCACGCACATAATCCATGGTGCTTTTTTGGATGGCAGTAGCCAAGGTTATGGATTCTTTGGTGCGCACATTGAGCAGCATATGTGTCAGAACATTTTGTAAATCTCCAAGTTTACGGTCGCTTAAGGCGTTTTCTCGTGTGGCTACTTGCGAGGCTCTTTTATTTTTGGCAAAATCCAAATAGTATGTTTCAAAGCCCTGAATGGAGCTGTCGGTAAACGCATTCATATGTATGGATATAAATACATCGGCTGTGTTTTCATTGGCATGATTTGAGCGAGCACTCAAAGGTACAAACACATCATCAACTCTACTATATATTACATTAAAACCTTTTTCAGATAAAATAGCACCTATTCTTTTGCCCATGTCCAAGACTACTTCTCGTTCTATGAGTTTGTTATGTGATGTTCCTTGGTCTTTACCGCCATGGCCGATGTCGATGTATACATTGCGTAAGTTTAGCCCTAATTGCGCGGCCATATTGTCTAATTTAGCATTGCGCAGGCGTTTATTTACTTCAGCAAGGCTAGGATTTTTATCATCTTTTGGAGGGAATATGGTCGGCATTTTTGCTTTAGCCACCACTTGTACTTTATAGGTTTGAGTCTCAAGAGGTCGCACCATATTTTTTTTCTCAGTCCTACGTTTAGCTTGCACTTGTGGTTCGATATTGTGAGCTATGCTTTGCGGGTCGGTCAGCGTTTCAAGTTGCTTCACTAACTCCTTTCCTTGTGCGGAAAACATGGGAACTGAAGGCGGTACAAGCTTTGCTGCTAGCAATTTTGCTTTTTCGGCCGCTTCCTTTTCACGGCGCAAGTGTTCGGCCATGGCTTTTTTGGCGGCCTCTTGCTCACGGCGCAATTGCTCAGCTAGTGCCTTTTTGGCAACGTCTTTTTCACGGCGCAATTGTTCGGCGTGTGCTTTTTCAGCCGCTTCTTTTTCACGGCGCAATTGCTCAGCCAGAGCTTTTTTGGCCGCTTCTTTTTCACGGCGCAGTTGCTCAGCCAGAGCTTTTTTGGCAAGTTCTTTTTCAAGACGTAGCTGCTCGGCATAAGCCTTTTCGGCAGCTTCTTTTTCACGACGTAATTGTTCAGCCAGTGCTTTTTTGGCAGCATCCTTTTCACGGCGCAATTGTTCGGCGTGAGCTTTTTCGGCAGCTTCTTTTTTACGGCGCAATTGTTCGGCATGTGCTTTTTCGCTAGTCTCTTTTTCACGGCGTAATTGTTCGGCGTGAGCTTTTTCGTTAGCTTCTCTTTCACGTTGCAATTGCTCGGCATATGCTTTTTCGGCGGCTTGTTTTTCACGAAGTAATTGCTCGGTATGGGCTTTTGTCGCCGCATCTTTTTCATGGCGCAACTGCTCGGCATATGCTTTATCGGCGGCTTCTTTTTCTCGGCGCAATTGTTCAGTATGTGCTTTCGTGGCCGCTTCTTTTTCTCGGCGCAATTGCTCGGCATGTGCCTTTTCGGCCGCTTCCTTTTCACGGCGCAATTGCTCGGCGTGTGCTTTTTCGGC
>CAYJJP010000371.1:0-2585 GCA_964370525.1 uncultured Desulfovibrionaceae bacterium
GGCAAAAGTTCCCCTTCCCCCCTCACAAAAAAATAATAAATCAGTGTATCCTAAAGAACATTGATGAGCAGATAACGCACAAGAACCGTACTCTTCAAAAAACAACAAAATCTCTTGACTTTATGGTTAATAACATACAAAAGATTTTTATTGAAAACATAAAAAGCAGGAACTATTATGCTTGGAAGTACATTCGGACACAGTTTTAGACTTACAACTTTTGGTGAATCGCACGGTATTGGGCTTGGTGGCATCGTTGATGGATGCGTACCCGGACTTGCTATTGATGAAGCTTTTATCCAAAAAAGCCTTAATGAGCGCCGACCCGGATATGCTCGAGAAACGCTTGCAGCTACGCTCGTTAACGAAACTTTAGCGGGCACAAAACGCAAAGAGGCGGATAGTGTTCGAATTCTTTCTGGTGTTTTTGAAGGAAAAACAACCGGAACCCCCATTGCCTTTGTAATCTTTAATGAAGATCAACGCTCAAAAGATTATGATGCCTTAAGTCTTGCTTTTCGTCCGGGGCATGCGGATATGAGTTATATTGCCAAGTATGGTTTGAGAGATCATCGTGGAGGCGGGCGTGCATCTGCTAGGGAAACGGTGGCTCGAGTGGCTGGAGGAGCCATTGCCGAATGTTTTTTACAAAGTCTTGGCATTAAACTTTTTGCCGCCACTGTGGAACTTGGCGGCATCGGCATGGAAAACAATCCCATTGACATGCTCGGCGCACAAAATCGTGCTTTTTTTGCCGCCCATGACGCAGTAGTTCCCGCATGGGAGCAAAGAATTGATGAAGTGCGCAAAAAACATGATAGCCTTGGTGGTATTGTGCGTCTTGAAGCACGTCATGTACCTGCCGGCCTTGGTGAACCTGTCTTTCAAAAGCTTGATGCTATGCTTGCCGCAGCGCTTATGAGTGTTGGGGCTGTAAAGGGCGTTGAGGTAGGTTCTGGTTTTCAAGCTGCTCGTTTGCTTGGCTCTGAAAATAATGATTCCATGCGTGCAAAAAATGAAGATGGTAGTGTTATTTTTGATAGTAACAATGCCGGAGGAATTCTTGGCGGTATCTCTTCTGGTCAAGATATCGTCTTACAGGTAGCCATAAAGCCCATTCCGTCCATAGCCAAGGAGCAACAAAGTATACGTCAAAATGGCGAACCTTGCTCCTTAAGCGTTGGGGGGCGTCATGATATTTGCGCCATTGGGCGTGTGGTGCCTGTGCTTAAAGCCATGCTCGCACTTGGTCTTGCCGATGCTGTGCTCATGCAAAAGCGTTTAGCAGTGTAAAGTATTGCACGAAATTTTTTATGGGAAGCGTATTTCAAACAAGAAAAAAATTACCATAAACCACTTGCTATGCAAGAATTTTTTACCACTGTATTCTCATTGCCCTGTATTTCTTCAATGCGCCTTGTGCGTGTGCATTCGTCCTTGGTTACCGGGTGGTTTTTATGCCAAGCCAGCATAAGCTTGCGTTGACTTTTGCTCATCTTATAGCGAGGGTATGTCGTCTCCATATATAAGTAGGCACGAGAAATTTTTCCGCGAGAGTTTTCCGGTGGTTCCACTTTACGATTTTTGTCAATCTTCATGGAGCAAGCGCCAAACTTGCTTTGTTCGTGAGGGAGCATGGCAAAGTTATAATTGGAGCGCAATGCGTTGACCGCTCCAATGCTAGGGTAAATATTATACATATCCGCATACATATGTCGAAACTCTTGACTCACCTTTTCAGCACATTTTCTCCCCTTGTAGGCTCTACCTTGCGCATTAACACAGAGAGCATCGCCATTGCGCCATGCAGAAAAGGTGCGACCAAAATTTTCAGCAGGCACAACATGTTCCCATTCCATGCGTTGCATACGTTTTTTGTGCTTTTGTGCTGAAAAACCATGAGGAAGGTTTATGCTGTTTTTCTTTTGAAACGTTGCAACACAATAAAGTGTTACGCGTTCCTGTGGAGTTATATATACATTACTGTGTAGTATTTTCTTTGCATTTGAATAGGACAGCAATAAAGTGTTTCCTGTTCCTGTTGCTGTTGCTATTGCCGTTGTACATAAAGTCAGTAATAAAGTATTGACAAAGAGGGTATAATACAATTTTCGCATACGCTTACATTCAAAATCTAATTTACTCTATCTTATTGTGATATAGCTATGTTGAGGGAAAAAAAATCTGTGAAACTGCAAATAAAAGTAAACCTCTCAATTATAGCAGTTTCAAGTGAAATTGCTATGTGTTCAAACTCCAAGGAATTTAACAAGAGAAAAAGGCAAGGTGTGACGAATTTGAGGTTATTTAATGCGCAGCACTTTTTGTTTTTCGACTATAAATATAGACTGTACATTAAAAACAAAGCAAAGTCTATAAAGTGAATTATGAAATATTTTAAAAAAAAGTGAAAAAAGTGTTTGACAAAGAGTAAAGAGGTAGTGCATATATTCTCTCCGCCGCATGAGAGTGGGGCGCTTGAAAAGTTAAGAGCTTCAAAGTTACTCGGAAGGGTATGAAACACAAGCTCAAAAAAAACTTTTCGAAATTGAAAAAAAGTGCTTGACAGATGCTGGCGAGATGGT
>CAYJJP010000372.1:0-2580 GCA_964370525.1 uncultured Desulfovibrionaceae bacterium
GGGAAGGGGAAGCTTTTTGGCTTTGGGAAAAGTTCCCCTTCCCCCCTCAAAAAAAATAATCAGCGTATCATTAAAATCCAAAAAACCTTAAAAAATCCTGTGTCCGCCGAGCCAGTGTGCCACTACTTTTCCTTCTAAGGTATGCCCTTTGAAGGGAGTGTTGCAGCTTTTGGAATAAAAGCTATCTTCATTGGCTACCCAAGAGTGTTGGGGGTCAAAGAGGAAGAAGTCGGCGGGATCGTCAGGGGCGAAGGCATTGGTGGGCAGAGAGAATATTTCTCCTGGTTTTCTGCACCAAAGGCGTTGTAGGTCGGCTTCGGTGAGCACATTTTCTTGCACTAGTTTCCATGTTAGAGCTAGTGCCACATCAAGTCCGCTGAATCCGTTGGGTGCTTCGTTGAGCGGGCAATCTTTTTCGTGTGCAGCGTGTGGTGCGTGATCGGTAACGAAAATATCGATGGTACCGTCTTTGACTGCTTCTCGTAGGGCGGCTATGTCTTTTGGATTGCGTAGGGGTGGGTTGACCTTGGCGTAAGTCCCGTAATTTTCAAGCGCTGTGTCGTCTAGCAGTAGATAGTGCGGACAGGTTTCTGCTGTGACTTTTACGCCACGTTGTTTGGCATAGCGTAATAAGTCCACGACAGATTTGCATGAAACGTGCGCAATGTGTACGGGAATGTTGAGGTATTGTGCAAGTAGTATGTCGCGTGCGGCTTGCATTGCTTCGCCAACGTCGGGTTGTCCTTTTACGCCGATGCGTCCGCTGGTTATGCCTTCATTCATGTGTGCGCCCTTGGCGAGTGCGGAGTCTTCGCAATGGTCGATGACGATCATATCAAGGTCGGCGGCATATTCCATGACGCGGCGCATGAGTTCAGTATTTTCCATGGAATGACCGTCATTGGAGATGGCTACACAGCCGGCAGCTTTCAGTTCTTCCAGCGGTGCCATTTCTTTTCCGAGTAATCCCATGGTGGCAGCGCCTACGGGATAGACGCGTGGTCCGTGTGGGAAGGCTTCTTTTGCTTTGGCTTGTATGAAGGTGGTGACGGCGCTGCTGTCGTTGACGGGTTTGGTATTTGCCATGCACATCACGGCACCGAATCCGCCATGTGCTGCGGCGGCGAGGCCGGAGGCGATGTCTTCCTTATATTCATAGCCCGGCTCGCGCAAGTGCACATGGGCATCGATGAAGGAGGGGAAGAGTATGAGGCCGTCGGCATCAAAAATTTCGGCGTCGGGCGCAATGGGTTTTCCGTGTGGCATCATGGTGACGATGCGGTTGTTTTTTACATGCACATCCACGGCCGCACCAAGGTAGTGCGCATTTTTAATGCAAAGGGTGTTTGACATATATATATCCTTGTATTTTGCTATTAACCTTTAAAATGTGCTAATAAATACAAAATTGCCATACGTGTAGCTACGCCGGCGCTGACTTGATTGAGCACTAGGGCATTGCTTGCATCGGCAACTTCAGCAGAGATTTCAAGGCCACGATTCATGGGCCCAGGGTGTAGAATCAAGGCTTTGGGTTTGGCTTTGTCCACCAAGGAAGGGGTGAGGCAAAAGCGGCGTGAGTATTCGGCCAATGAGGGGAGTAGGCCGGCTTCTTGGCGTTCCAGTTGCAGACGTAGGCACATGATGGCGTCCATGTCTTGCACGGCTTTTGAGAGGTCATTAAAAATTTCCACCGGCCATGTATGGATGCCGGCGGGCAAGAGTGTGCGCGGTGCACATACGCTAACTTTTACTCCAAGCATACTTAATAAGTGGATATTGGAGCGAGCCACTCGGCTATGAGCCACATCGCCAAGGATGAGAAGTTTTTTTCCGGCAAAATCCTCGCCCCATTTTTGCCGTAATGAATAGCAGTCCAGTAGGGCTTGGGTTGGGTGGGCATGCCAGCCGTCGCCGCCATTGACAATGCCGCAGGGCAAAAGTTCGGCCAGGTATTGAGCAGCGCCGGAACTTGAGTGGCGGATGACAATGACATCGGGATTCATGGCTTGGAGGGTTAATCCGGTATCTTTGAGGCTTTCGCCTTTTTTGATGCTGGAGCCGCTTTTGCCAAGGGCAAAGGTATCGGCGGACAAGCGTTTTCCGGCTACGTCAAAGGATACTTTCGTGCGTGTGCTATCCTCCGAAAAAAATAAAATAATACTTTTTCCTTTGAGGGTAGGGACTTTTTTTACGGGTCGTTCGTTAATTTCTTGAAAGTTTTTGGCCAAATCAAGAATAACTTTCACATCTTCCTTGCTCAGCTGCGTCACATCCAAGAGGTCTTTGTGTCGCCATTGATAGGGATTTTCATTCATGTTAGCACCGTTGCTTTTTGTTAGACATAAAGGAAATTACGCCGTAAACCGTCATCCAAGGAGAATCCTCGGAGTGATGGTTTAGAGCAATTCCGTGAAGAATGCTCTATTTTCTGCGCCTGAATAAACACATTTGCGTTGGCGCAAGTGCAATTGGTTTGCATGTTTAAGCGCCGAAGCATGTGTTTATTCCGCTTTGAACCAATACATTCAAAGCGGAAATATTTTATGACTCGTCTTCCATATAGGCAAGACGTTTGAT
>CAYJJP010000373.1:0-2570 GCA_964370525.1 uncultured Desulfovibrionaceae bacterium
ATACAAATCAGCTAGGCGCCATAAACATACTGGACTTTTTACGCAAAACCCTATAGACTGCCGACAAATAATGAATAATTTTGGGATATATATGAAAAAAGCATTTATTACAGGTATTACAGGACAAGATGGAGCTTATTTAGCTCGTTTTCTTTTAGAAAAAGGATACGAAGTTCATGGCATTAAGCGTCGTTCCTCCCTTTTTAATACTCAGCGCATAGACGACATTTATCAAGGGGTGCATAGTGATGAAAGACGCTTTTTTCTACATTATGGTGATTTGACCGACAGTGCAAACTTGGTGCGCTTAGTTCAAAAAATTCAACCTGACGAAATCTATAATTTAGGTGCGCAAAGCCATGTGCAAGTGTCCTTTGATGCGCCGGAATACACAGCGGACGTTGTGGGTGTGGGCACTTTGCGTGTACTAGAGGCTGTGCGTCTTTTGGGATTAGAAACAAAAACTCGTGTGTATCAAGCTTCTACCTCTGAGCTGTACGGTCTTGTGCAAGAAGTTCCGCAAAAAGAAACAACACCGTTCTACCCTCGTTCTCCCTATGCTGTGGCTAAATTGTACGGTTATTGGATTACCGTCAACTATCGCGAAGCCTATGGAATGT
Source organism: uncultured Desulfovibrionaceae bacterium (assembly GCA_964370525.1). GTDB lineage: Bacteria > Desulfobacterota > Desulfovibrionia > Desulfovibrionales > Desulfovibrionaceae > CAYJAD01. Next base: position 621 of record CAYJJP010000373.1, read on the forward strand.
ATGCTTGTAATGGCATTCTTTTTAACCATGAATCCCCCATGCGCGGTGAAACCTTTGTAACTCGAAAAATCACTCGAGCTTTACCTCGTATCATTTTGGGCATGGAAGATTGCTTGTACATGGGCAATATTAACGCTTTGCGCGATTGGGGACATGCTAAAGACTATGTGCGTATGATGTGGCTCATGCTACAACAAGATGCCCCCGAAGACTTTGTTATTGCCAGCGGCGAGCAGCATTCCGTGCGTGAATTTATTGAAATTTCAGCCAAAATGCTAGGGCTAACCTTAGCATGGCAAGGCGAGGGCGTGGATGAAGTGGGTTCTGTGGAAAACTTTGATGAAAGCGTACTTGTGGCGCTTTTAGAAAGGCAAATGCAGGGTGAAAATTCCGCCACCAAGGCAGCCTTCATTGCTGATACCATGAGTACTATTCGCAATAACAAAGCCTTACAAAAAGGAGCTGCAATAGTGCGCATTGATCCCCGTTATTTTCGTCCCACAGAAGTAGAAACATTACTGGGACATGCTGCCAGAGCTAAGGAGAAATTGGGCTGGGTTCCGCAAATTTCCTTTACAGAACTTGTGCAAGAAATGGTGGAAGCTGACTTTGCCGGCGCAAGGCAGGATAGTCTTTGCATTCAGGCCGGTTTTACTGTGCCGACGGTGCAGGAGTAAAAAAACTAATGCTGATTGTTTATGCAGGAAATGGCAAAGGAAAAACCAGTGCATGCGTGGGACAAGCCATACGCGCCCACGCACACCAAATACATGTGAGCTTTGCACAATTTATGAAATCCGACAAACAAACAGGCGAGCAGATTTTTTTGCAAAACTTACTTCAAGATGATTTTTTTATTGGCGGTAAGGGTTTTTTCACAAGCGAAGAACAACGCCCCGAACATCGTATTGCCGCAAAAAATGTCCTTGCGTTTGCGCACAAACAAATTGCACAAAAAACACAAATGCTCATCCTCGACGAAAGTCTCTACGCTCTAAAAAAAGAACTGATACTCCAAGCAGAGTTGGAAGAACTCATCAGCATTTGCAAAGCCAAAGAAGTGCATCTCGTGCTCTCGGGGCGTGGTTTGCCTGAGTGGCTGACAGCGCTTGCGGATATTGTTTCGGAAATTGCTGACATTAAACATGCTTGTAAGCTGGGAGTTGCGCCTACCAAGGGTATCGAATTTTAGCACAGCATTAGAAATATGAGTTTACGAACATCTCTTTCATTTTTTACACGGCTTCCCGTTGGCAACGTCTACCAAGACAATGCAAGAAAAGCACCTGCCACGTCATTGGCGGGGCTTGTGGCCTATCTCCCCACCGTGGGCATTATTGTAGGGCTATGCGTTGGGCTTTTACTTTGGCTATTTAGCGCAATTTTTCCCCCTACCCTTGCAGGCATTTTGGGCGCATTAAGTTGGGTCTTTATTACCGGCGGCCTACATTTGGACGGGCTGGCCGATTGCGCCGATGCCTTTGTGGTGGAAGCACCCAAGGAAAGGCGCCTCATCATCATGAAAGACCCTAATGTCGGCACTTTTGCTTCCATAGCCATATTTTTTATCTTGGCAATCAAGGTCACAACGCTAACGCTATTCGTCCATCTTTTCTTTATAAAAACCGACAGTTACACTGCCTTACTGGGCATACTGATCCTTTGCCTTATAGGCTCACTGGCAAGAGCTATGGTCTTTGTGGCGCACCGTCTACCCAACGCTCGTGAACACGAAAAAAATCAAGGCCTTGGCAAAGCTGTCATGCAAGACCTCACTCAAAGCAGCAAAAGAAAAAACTGCATACTCATATGCACTGTTGTTAGCGTAACTTATGTTTATGCAAAATTATTTTCCACATCAAACCTACCCACCTACACCATAAGCATTGCTTGCATAAGTGTTGTAATAACTACCTTTATGCTTATGCGTAAAGCACGCAAAAGCATAGG
>CAYJJP010000374.1:0-2564 GCA_964370525.1 uncultured Desulfovibrionaceae bacterium
TTATCCATGTCTGTACCTCGAAATGATGTCACCTTACGGTGCACATCATTGGGGTGAGGATTAAAAAAAAATTGTAGCTGTCTTCTTAGCTTTTATTTTCCCGTTAATACGAGGAAAAATCGCTTTAAGATGGGGTTCTGACAAAACGTTTTCAAGGATAAATATATCTTGATTGGAATCGTGCGTACTCTATATTGAAATCATCTGTTGTTGAAGTGTGTTGATTGACATAGGTATAACCAGCGAATCACCCCCTAAAAGCCAGTGTTTTAGGGGGTGATATATTTTGTCTTTTTTGCCTTAAAAAATTCAAAAAAAAATTTATGAATAGTTCGAAATAATGTTTTAAAGTGAACGAGAAACATTTCTATAGTATTACATGATAAAAAAATCATATTCACAAAACAATTAGTTTGACAAACATTATTTTTATATTATATAAAAAATGTAAATAATACTACATTAAAAATTTTTAAAAGGTTGAAGCATATGAATAAAGATACATTAGTAAACTTTTCTCAACTCATATTCACCGGCGCAACAAAAAAAATATTTAAGTGGGAATCTGAAGAGGGTTTCACTTTATCAACACGCATCATTCAGGGGAAATCAATTACAAGCTATGGTGAAGTAGATTGGGACAACATTGAGACTGGATATATGGTGCAGGGAAATATTGCACAGAGACAACTTTTGCAGCATGGAGACGTTCTTGTGCTTGCAAGGGGGAGTGATATGCGAGCTGCTTTTGTATCGAAAAATGTTGCTGACTTAAACTGTGTAGCCTCATCAAATTTCATTATAATTCGACCTAATAAGGAAAAATTGTGTGGCGAAGTAATTGTTTCTTACCTAAACTCTACCCAAGGAATTCTTCAATTAAAACAACCGGCACAAAGTGCTGCAATTGAGAATATAACTCTTAATAAGTTAAAGAAATTAACCATACCAATCCCCTCGCAAGATGACCAAGCACTGATACAAATGTTGTTTAACGCACGTAATGCAGCATATAAAGCAACTATCAATTATGCCGAGCAGCAACTTGTGGCAGTGAGTGCGAAACTGGAGAACTTACTGACAGGACTGAAAAATGACTGAAATTATAAGAGAAATTTTGAAAAAATATCAAGGCGTAAGCACAAAAATCACTTTTGAAGACTACATAAAAAGCCTGCTTACATTGGCTGTTTGCAAAAAAATACAACCTAACGCTATGCATGGTTTACAAAATTTGCGCCTTGCCTTTCAGGAAGAAAAAATTAAAAATATTTATAATGATCTTAAAAATAATAGTAAAGAAAGTGATGAAAAAGAAAGCACTTTCGAAAAAAAAGAAGTGGCAAATATTTTAAAGTCGCTCAAGTATTCGCAAATTCAAGAAGTTTTAGTATATCAACTGCATATCCTTGAAGAAGTTTATAACGTCCACAGTCGTGAGGATGCAGACCAACGTATGTCTTTTCTTCAAGATATACGTACTATCCTTGCGCAAATGAAAAGTGATTTTGCGAACAACACGGCCACAGAAAGCGAGGTCAACCTGTTCACTGCCTTGGTGGGTGATTGCCATGGTTTAACAGTAGCATGTCCGGCTGCGGGCATGGCAGCTATTGCAAGTAGCCTTAAAGCCAAAAGTTTTTATCTTAGGGAGATTTCACCCCATATTTTTAATTTCTCACAAGCACTTCTATTTTTAGAGAATAAAACGATAGATTTCGCACTGGAAAACAGCATGCTCAAAATGCCTACATCCCTGGCAGACATAGTGGTTCTCTCTCCTCCAATGTGGGTAAGATTTACTTTGGGTGTCGAAAAGCTAAAATTTCCACTGCTCATTGATGGCAAAGTGCCGACATCAGGTAGTGACAGTGTTTGGGTGCAACTCGCACTAGCGCATCTCAATGAAACGGGAAAGGCTTATGCTTTGCTGCCTTCGGGTTGGTTTTTTAGAGGCGGGTATGATGCTAAAGTTCGCAATGCTCTGCTGGCTAATGACTATGTAGATGCAATCATCGCTTTGCCGCAAGGTATATTGCAAAAATCAAACATTTCGCCCTCAATGTTGATTTTAAATAAAAGTCGTGAATCGGGGACACCTATCCATTTTGTTGATGCAACAGGTTTTGGAATGACCTCAGAAACTTCAGGCCAATTTTTTCTTTCGCCAGAAGAATGCTCCCGAATTGCCTCTTTGGCTCAATGAGAAAAAGCTGATGATAAATATTATACCGCTAAATACTTATCTGAACTTCGACAGAATAGCGGAGAAAAAGCAATTCTTGCAGTTAGTCATTTTATACAGCAATCGGTTGTGAGTGAGCAATTAGATGTTAACTGCGAAATGAAAAAGTTAGATGAAGCCCGTCAAGAATTTGAGAGAGCCCAAGTCGAATTAACAAATGCCTTGGGATTCACTGAAGGTAGTTAACTCTAAAACAGCGGGGCAGGAGCGGGGCAAACAGCCCATATACCGAAAAAGGACTTAAAGCATTTTACTCTAAGTCCTTGTAATTTCTGGTCGGGATGAGAGGATTTGAACCTCCGACCCCTTGAACCCCATT
>CAYJJP010000375.1:0-2560 GCA_964370525.1 uncultured Desulfovibrionaceae bacterium
AAATCAATCACTTAACGGCGAAGCAAAGCTCCGCCTATTCTTGATTTTCGATCGCATTGATTACCGTCAACACTCCAAAGGCTTTGCGCAATGAATTGCGCAGAGGTCTTAAATTTCATTTAATCAGCGTTTCCTTAATTTTTGCTAGCTCATCCCGACAGGGATGAGCAATTGGCGCGTTTTGAAAGGGGGTTTGGGGGAAAACTTTTTGGCGCTAGCAAAAGTTTTCCCCCAAAAAATATCTCAAATGAGGAGGAATTAATCAGTATTTCCCAATACTTATTTCTTCATAACTTCAGCTACACGTTCACCAAACTTACCAAGTTCTCTAATGACAGTGATTCCGGCTTCTTCCATAGCTTTGATTTTATAATCGCCACGCCCTTTGGTTCCGGAAATGATGGCGCCTGCATGTCCCATGCGTTTTCCCGGAGGGGCTGTGAGGCCGGCAATGAAGCCGAATACGGGCTTTGGATAGTTGGTTTCTTTGATGTAAGTAGCGGCTCTTTCTTCATTATCGCCGCCGATTTCACCTAGTATACATACGGCGTCGGTTTGGGGATCATCGCGGAAAAGTTCTAATAGTTCTACGAATTTTAGACCGGGGATAGGATCGCCGCCCATACCAATGACTGTGCTTTGCCCAAGCCCTTGATTTGTAAGTTGATAAACAGCTTCATAGGTTAGCGTACCGGAGCGGCTGATGACGCCAATATTGCCTTCTTTATGAATATAACCGGGTTGGATGCCTATTTTGCATTTTCCCGGGCTAATTAATCCGGGACAATTGGGGCCAATAAGTTTTGTGCCCTTGGCATTTAAATAAGCTTTGCAACGAACCATATGCAATACGGGGACATGTTCTGTGATAATGACCACAAGTTCAATTCCGGCATCAGCAGCTTCGCAGGCGCTGTCAGCACAAGCGTAAGCAGGGACAAAGATCACGGAAACATTAGCTTTTGTGGCTTGCACAGCTTCTTGTACCGTATTAAAAACGGGAACTCCAAGGACGGTTTGTCCTCCCTTACCGGGAGTGACACCGGCCACGATATTGGTTCCGTAATCCAGCATTTGTTGTCCGTGAAATTGCCCTTCACGTCCGGTAAGGCCTTGAACAAGTACACGGGTGTTTTTATCAATTAAAATACTCATATATATTCCCTATGCTGTAAGTTTTGCGATTTTTTCTGCTGCATCAGTCATATTTTCGGCTGTCACAATATTGACACCGCTTTCTGCCAAAATTGTGCGTGCTTTTTCCACGTTGGTTCCTTCCATGCGCACCACTAAGGGCAGTTGCAAATTGGTTTCTCTTACAGCTTGCACAACGCCTTCAGCCACTATATCGCAGCGCAAAATTCCACCAAAAATATTGATTAAAATGCCACGCACGTTGGGATCGGAAAGCATGACTTCAAAGCCTTTTTTGACCATTTCCACACTTGCGCCGCCTCCGGCATCCAAGAAATTGGCAGGCTCTGCACCGGCTTGTTTGATGGCATCCATGGTGGCCATAGCAAGACCGGCACCATTAACCATAGTTCCCACATAGCCATCAAGACGCACATAGTTAACCCCAAGAGCAGCAGCTTTCAGCTCCAGTGGGTCAGCTTCATCGGGGTCTTCGAGCGCTATAATATCAGGATGTTGCTTAAGAGCGCTATCGTCAAAATTCATTTTACCGTCAAGAGCTAGGATATTGCCTTCTTTATCCACAGCAAGCGGATTTATTTCCACTTGCATGGCGTCTTTTTCCACACATAGGCGCACTAAATTTGTAATGAGCGTTACGCCCTTAGTCACTTGCGCCGGTGTTAGTCCGCAATTAAACAGTAATTGACGTGCCTGAAACGGCCATAGATTGTGCGACCCGTCCAAGCGAGTGGTGAAAATACGCTCCGGGTGTTTTTCTGCAACTTCTTCAATATCCATACCGCCGTCCGGTGAAAGCATGAGCGTTAAGCATTCGCTGGCACGGTCAAGCACTACGGCAAGATAGAGCTCACGGTCAATATCTGTACCTTGTTCTATCCATACTTTTTTTACTTTTTGGCCTTCCGGCTTTGTTTGCGGTGTTATCAATTGCATACCAAGGATGGCACGAGCATTTGCTTCAACTTCTTCAAGACTACGGCAGATTTTTACACCGCCGCCCTTACCACGACCGCCGGCATGAATTTGTGCTTTAACCACGAAAACGTCACTCGTAGCTTGTAAGGTTTTAGCCACAGCCACCGCTTCCTCCACGGTGTCGGCAACGCCGCCCTGCGGTACGCTTACGCCATAAGCAGCCATAAGCTCTTTGGCCTGATATTCATGAATATTCATATGTTCATCCTTTGTAGAGTCCGTGGCAAGTATTTTGTATGTAGGTGAAATACAGCCAGTTATTAAATGTTAATATATTCAACGCCAACGCATATTTTTTTTAGTTCACTACAGTATTTTAGGAAACGCTGATTTATTATTTTCTTGTGATTTATTATTTTTTTGTGCGTGTGAAAGGGGAACTTTTGCGACTACTTCGAGTTTTTGGCCAAAAGCTTCCGCGTTGCTC
>CAYJJP010000376.1:0-2558 GCA_964370525.1 uncultured Desulfovibrionaceae bacterium
TCGCCCCAATCGTTGGGAGGCGTGGAAGGTAGTACAATTAGTGGACAAACTGTTGATCCAAACGATAACTCAAATGGAGCAATCGCAGCTCCGGATTTTGGTGGCGGACTTGGTGGTAAACTGTAAAACAAATTATTGTTAGGAGTATTTATGAAAAATAAATTAAATCCTGAAGGTAACGAAGCCAACACCAAGCTTGAAGAGGCGGATTTAGATACAATAACCGGTGGTCAAGGCCGTGAACTATCTCTCCCTCCTAGCTGGGATCCAAACTATGTACCGACCGGTTCTCAGCTTAGCCCTGACGATATTCCCGAAGACTTGCGACACAAGCTAGGGATGTAACGAAACTTACAGTTTTAGTGGTTAATTTTTTATTTTTGAAGCCTGTTTTTTGTTTAATATCTTTTTAGAATAGTCAATTAAGTAAATCTTCATTAAATTAATAAAGCATACGGACTGTCGCTTTGCTCGCAATTACTTAAATATTATAATATAAGTTATTGCGAGTAGTGAGCGCTAAGAAAGCTATACACCTAAATATCTGGAAGTAATGACTAAATCGCTTTTCTTTAGAGCGAAATAAAGTTTTTATTGAATGTTAATTTTAAAAAAGCTGTGTTCTTTTTTTCGTTATTTCGTAATTTATGTTTAAAATTCAAGATTTTTTCATAAAAAAATAATAAATCATCCTTTTCATTTATAAAGTAAAATTTATATGAAAGAAAATATTTTTAGAAAAAAAGCTTTGCAAAAGATGCTTACCCCCAAGGAACTGGATCGCTCGTTGATTATTGTTTCCAAAAAAAGTTGGTTAGCTCTTCTTAGTTTAGGTTTATTGGTTGTTTTAATTATTTATTGGGGTATTTTTGGCAGAATATATGAAAGAATAACTGCAAGTGGCATTATTCTGACTAAGCAGGGTATCTACAGTGCCTATTCTCCGGCGAACGGTGTTGTTGTTTCGGTAAACGTTGCTGTTGGTGACCATGTACAATATGGTGATTTGATTGCAACAATTTTAATTCCGAAGGATCGTGCAGAAATTAAAAACCTAATTGATAAAATTGAGCGAAAACAAAAAATGAGTGATCAAATAGTCGCCTTTAACGCATCTCTTGATCAAAGTAATTTAAATAAAAAAGAACAGTTACAAAAAAGTTTAAATACAACCATTGATTTACTTAAAAAGCAAGTTCAATGGAGTGATATGTTTTTGGGAAAATTGCGTGGATTGCGTGACAGAGGTGCAACTTCTGAAAAGGAATATGCGGATTTTCGTGCCGAAAGAGATAGAGTTACCATTAATATGGTTGAAAAAATGGCTGAACTGAAAAAAGCTGAGAATGAATATCTTAAGGAAAAAAAAGAAATTAATCATGAAGAGCTGCAGTTATATTTGGAGTTAATTGCACTTAGTGAGGAATTGGTTGAGAAAAATAATCTTTACCGTGCAAATTCTCAAATTATCAGCACAGGTACTGGTCATGTAACGTCGGTTCTTGTTGAGCATGGTATGATTGTAGACGCAAATCAAGCTATTGTAAATATTAATGATACTTCCGAGAGCCAATCGGATAATTGGGTGCTTTATGCCTATTATTCCTTGCTTAATAGTGGTAAAATTAAAGCCGGAATGCCTGTTTTAATAACACCTTCCATGGTAAAGGCCGAAAAAGAAGGTTCAATCCTTGGGGTTGTACATTCTGTAAATAATCACGTTCAATCAGCAGAAGCATTAAATTTAAAATATCGTAATAAAAATTTTTCCGATGCGATTTTTAAGATAAATGATAATATGCCCGTGGAAGTGAAGATTATGCTCACCGGAAATGAGAAAAATATTAGCGGTTTTGAATGGACAACCGGTAAGGGGCCAAATATAAGAATTCCTGAAGGTACTTATTGCAGTACAAGCATTGCTGTTGATACCCTCCGCCCCATAGAAATTATTTTTTCTAAATTTCGCAAATTATTTTTTGGGACAGGTGTTAATGAAGATATTATGGGAGAGAAGGTTAAAAAAATATTAAACTAGTTTAAATTTATGTTTACAAATATATTAATGAAAATAAAAAATATTTTTGCCTCAAAGCGTGTTAAAGTTCCTTTAATTTTGCAGATGGAGCTTATTGAGTGCGGTGCTGCTTCATTGGCAATGATTTTTGCTTTTTATAAAAAATTCATTCCCTTAGAAATAATGCGAGATGAGTGTGGATGTTCTCGAGATGGAAGTACCGCTACATCTTTATTAAAAGTAGCCAAATCTCATAATATGCTGGCAAACGGGTATAAAGTGCATGAAATTGATAAGTTATGCACTTTTAAATTGCCCATCATCCTTTTTTGGAATTTTAATCACTTCTTACTCTATACCGGAAGAAAAGGCGACCAACATTATCTTAATGACCCGGCATTTGGGGAAAGAGTTGTTACAACTGAAGAGATGGATCAATCCTTTAGTGGTGTGCTTTTAGAGATTTATCCTGATGAAAACTTTATACCTTCCGGCAAACCTCGTTCCTTTATTGAGCTTTTAAAAAAACGTTTTTCTCACT
>CAYJJP010000377.1:0-2549 GCA_964370525.1 uncultured Desulfovibrionaceae bacterium
GCGGCCATGGTTGTTGCGCTAGTGGATAATTCGGTCATGGTGGTAGCGGCAGTAAATTTTTTAGCTACTGCTTTAGCTTCATCAAGTGCTGTTTTTTTAGCTGTTATTAATGCTTCTGCTGCACTTACTTCAGCAGTAGAAGCTGTTGCTGCAAGGCTATTTTTGGCAGCAGTTGCATCAGTTAGTTCAGCTTGTGCAGAAGTAACGGCTCCGTCAACTTCAGCTTTATGTGCTGTAAATGCGGCGGAAGAGCCGTCCATTTTATCGACAACTGCTGTTACATGGGACAGATGCGTTGCCATTTGATTGCGCTGTGTTGCTATAGCAGATTTTAGGGTGTTTAATTCTGTTTGGACAGCAGACGCTTTTGTTTCGGCAGGTTTCACCTTAAATCTATGGGTCAACTCAACGGAACCGCTTGGTCCCATTGACATTGAAAATTTGGCACCTATAAAACAGTCAAAGCATGCTGCAAGTTTAAATTCAGCTGAAGAGCCTGCAAAAACCGAAAGAGTGTTGTTTACTTCAGCTTCAAGACTCAAGAGCCTAGCTTTGGCAGTCGATTCTACAAACTCAGCGCTAGCAAGACCGGATGTCCATACCGCATCGGTTTTGTAGGGGTTGGTGTCTTTTTTTTCATCGTCTTTTTTTGTATCATCCTCTTTCGTTTTGTCATCATCTGCTGGCGTATCCCCGTCGTCTGGCTTGACTTCGTTGCTCTCGCCATCGTCTGTTGGAGTGTCCCCGCCATCTGTGTTTACTTCGTTATTTTCGCCATCGCCTGTTGGATTGTCCCCGCTTTCTGGCTTGATATCACTATTTTCATTTGACATAAATTACTCCTTTAGAATGAAATACTAGCTTTGAGTTCTTATACGGAAATAGTTCGAACTTCCGGCAGCTCCAATGCGCACTTCTTCTTTGCCCGGTGTGTCATCCATAATTATTCTATTACCTGATGTGCTTTCTATGGTAATCATAGAAGCTCCCTTGGTGTCGTCCATGGTGATAGTATGACCGCCGGGAGTTTTAACGATGTTGCAATGAGCATTGTCTTGGGTAACAATATTTTTATGTTTGGGGTTGGGCATGGCACCTACTATAAATGGACGATCGGGATCTCCACCCATGAATGCTACAAGAACATCTACGCCACGATGTACGGGGATATGTATGCCTGAGCCGGGGCCAACATGAGCTTGAATCATGCGTAGGGCAATGCTGGCTCGACCGTTGGCAGGGCTGCTTCCGTCGGTATATATAACTTTTTCGGGAAAGAAAAAGCCGACATGATAGCGCCCTTGCGAGTCAATTTGAGCGTAGACAGAAGACGGATCTCCGTCTGTGCGGGCGTGAACAAAACCGCCAATATTCGGGCGTGGCGTTTTACTTTCGGGAGTATACGCACAAATACTTAAGGGATGACACGAAAATGAATTTCTATAACCGAGGGAAACTCCGGGGATAAAACCGGCATGACGTGCTCTGCGTACAATGTTTTCTTCTTGGTCAGTGATGGCTTGATTGAACATGTGTTTAACGTCAACAATCTGAAATTCTTCACTATCAAGGGTGATAGCATAGCCTGCTTGTAACCAAGGGACGGTGCTTTCGCCGCTGGTGAGGTGGGATTTGACCTTTTGAGCATTAAGAGCAATGGTGACAAGTTTTGGTGTGTTTTTAAGATCGTTATCGCTTATGCCATCTTTGTCTTCGATGTTTACTTCACCAAAAATATTACGCTCGCCATAAAGCAATTGCGAAGCACTGCCTATGAGTTCCGAAGAGTCTTTTTCTTCGGCTTTGAAGGGTTTTGTCAGCTCGGGGCTGTAATCAGTCAAGGCAAATTGACTGAAGGTTCGCCCTCTTGATTTAAAAAAAGAAAACACTGCAGCGTCTTGCTGTCCGTCAGCGAGGTTAAGGTCATGCCTGATGGGCAATTTTTCAACTTGTGTGGTATCGTCGGCAAAAACAAGCTTCTCTCCGGCATCTGTTTGCGCAATGTAGTAATAGCATCCATTGCGTTCAAGGTGGCGTGCCAAGAAAGTGTTTGAATATTCATTGTATTGGCAGGTGAAATTTGATTTTTCATATTTTGCCTGCATTTTATTTTCAAAATGCGATCCAATGGACATGCCTTCTTCTGCAAGAAGTTTATCCACAAGGTTTGGCAATGTCATGTGCATGAAAATGCGTGAATGGCATGAAATATTAAGATCGCTCGAGCGTGGCTCCAAAAAAGCTCGAAAGACGCTAAATTGGTTCGTACTTAAAATGTGTGTGACTCTTGTTATAATGCCTTTGCGAGAGAATTTTTCTGTGTTGTTGTAAATGCCTTGAAGGTCAAACGTGTTTTTTTCAAGTATGTCTTTCATAAAGTCATTTACATCTTCAAGCTTTACTCCGTCTATCTTGAATAATATATCAAATGTATACCCCTTAGAAATACCCTCACTGCCATTGAAAGCGATTATACGACTTTTGTTTTCATCAAATGCTTTGGAAAAGCATTTCCAAGTTATAGACATAATTACCTCGATTATTATTTA
>CAYJJP010000378.1:0-2540 GCA_964370525.1 uncultured Desulfovibrionaceae bacterium
TAAAATAATGTAACATGAGGGGAAAGCGCGAGTTTTCCCCTCAATGGTTTGCTCAGCTCTATCTTGCTGAAAAAATGCCGACCTCTCCTCAATGTAACAGCGATTATGTAGTTGTCACTGAAAAAGACATTAATGATTAAAATAAAAGAAATTTTTAGTCAAAAAAGACAAATAAAAATGCCGAAAATAAGGGCATGAAATGCACTTTTCCGGCATTTTTATGGAGCTAAAAAACGTTTTTTCTGTGAGACTATCAAAGTTTGAGCATCGGCGAAAATTTTGCGCCACGAAAAATGAGCCGCAATTCACTTGCGGCGGACGCGAAGCGACATTTGGAGTGGGCGTGCCTTTCTGAAAATGCATGAAAATGCGTTTTTCAGCTTTAACTATGTAGGATAAAATGAAAGTTTGTATTATAACAGGTGGATCTCAAGGCTTAGGCTTTGATATGACCTTACGATTTACTCAATTAGGCTTTAAGGTCGTTGTATTGGATATTTTGAAAACCTCACATAATGATGTGGACTTTGTCAAAACCGACCTGTCAAAGCCTGATGAAATTGAACGTGCTTTTGCTTATATTAAAGATACATATGCAAAGGCGCATGTACTTATCAACAATGCTGCCGTTTCGGTTTTTGAAAAACCCATTGAGCAAATTTCTGTTGACGAGTATGATTATGTGCTCAATACCAATTTGCGTGCAGCATTTTTATGCGCCAAGAATTTTATTTCACTAAATAAAAGCGAAGATTATGGCAGGATTATCAATATATCATCCACACGTTGGCATCAAAATATGGCAGATTGGGAATTGTACGGCATGAGCAAGGGCGGCATTGTTTCCCTGACCAACTCGCTGTGCGTTTCCTTAATTGGCACAAATATCACGGTAAATGCCATTAGCCCCGGCTATATTCATACCGGTGTTTGGAAAGAACCGGAAGAGTATGATCACAAAATTCACCCCTCCAATCGAGTGGGAATGCCACGAGATATTTCCAATACCTGCGTGTTTTTAGCAGATCCGGAAAATGATTTCATTAACGGCGCCAACATAGTCGTTGACGGCGGTATGACCAAGAAAATGATTTATTAAAGAGAGAAAATAATAATATGCCAGAAAATCAACAAGACAAAGTGCACATGACGGATGCCTTGGGCAAGGATATACCACCAGCAGGTGCGGATTTTCCACGCACTCTCTTCCTCTCTCATTGGTTTCCCCTATCATCAGAAACCTTTGTTTTTTATGAAATTGAAGGTTTTTACAAGCGCAAACTACCCATTTCAGTCATTACACTCTACGCACAAAAACACAAGAATTTAGCGCCGCATATGCGCTCTACCCCCATTCCCATCGAGCATTTTGGAATGGCAAAGACAGCGCACATTCTTTGGGCTTTCGCCAAACGCTTAGTGCGAGAACCTCGGAAAAGCTTAAAAATTTTGCATACCTTACTTTTTCGGCGCTGGCGTAATGCGGAAATGTATCTTGAAAATTTATGGGCAACATTTGCAGGCTTTTATCTTGCGGAAAGAGTTGCACAATTGGGCATAGAACACATGCATGCAGCATGGGCCAATGGGCCAAGTACTGCTGCTTGGGTCGTCAATCAACTTGACAATGTACCATATTCTTTTTCTGTGCATGCCGGTGACATTCGCCCCGAAGACGGTTTTCTGAAGCGTAAACTTGAAGACGCTACCTATGCAAGAGCAAATATTCGCTTTAACATCCCCTATTTGGCGTCATTTGTTGAGAAAAAACATCACGATAAACTCTACCTTGTCTATAATGTTTCTACCCTAAAAAATTGCCCTGCTGCAACAGTAAACATGCAACCTCCCTATAAAATACTTGCCATTGGACGCTTAATAGAAACTAAAGGTTTTCAATATCTTATAGAAGCTGTACACCAGCTCACCAAGGATAACATTAAGGTAGAATTGTCCATAATCGGTTCAGGCGCATGGATGAGCAACCTACAAAAACTCATACAGCAATATCAATTGGAAAATGTTGTACATATGCTGGGATTTGTGACCCATGATGGCATATCAGAACATCTTTTGCGTAGCGATATTTTTGTAATGCCAAGCATAGTTAAAGAAAAAGTCCTTTGTTCTGATGGTTTGCCCAATGTTGTTATGGAGGCCATGCAACACTGTGTACCTGTTATTGCTACAGACATTGCCGGCATGCGTGATGCTGTCATCGATGGAGAAACCGGACATCTTGTTCCGGAGCGTGATGCCAAGGCTCTGGCTGATGCCATTGGAAAAATCATTGCGGATCGAGAAAAAGCCCTTAGTATGGCTAACAATGCCAAGGAATTAGTGCTCCGAACCTTTGACAGCGAGGCCAACCTTGATAAATTAACTCATCTTATTAAGGCATATACACCTGACAATACTAAAGGATACGCTGATTAATTCCTCCGGAGGGGAAGGGCTCTGCCCCTCCACCCCGATTACGAGAGCAAGGGGGATAATCCCCTTTGGAAACCCTATCGCGTTCTATTTTCAACAAGTTGAAA
>CAYJJP010000379.1:0-2524 GCA_964370525.1 uncultured Desulfovibrionaceae bacterium
TACATTTTAATCCATGGAGCACTAAATATACCTAAGTAAGCAATCTGACTATTTATCCTTACTCTGAACTGAGCAAGATGCTAATGCTTTTCCAACGGCCTACAAGCTACCGTATATAACAAAAGCTAAGAAATGAGTTTTTCAGGCTCATATATCGTCAGCTAAGTCTAGCAAAAAAATATTAAATGTAAAGTTAATTATGAGTTGCCACCCTACACAGCATGTGATTCTAATTTGTTAAATGGGTAATTTCAAAATTAATGTTATATTTTAACGATTAGTTAGTTAGCAGTGGTTAGTGATTAGTTGGTGAGATTGCTACGCTCCACATTAAAATAATGTGCGTAGCACAACATTCACTACCCACTAGCAACTAATCACTACCCACTGAAAAGTTACATTCTAACACAAAATATTATATTTTGCTCAAGTTCCAAGTAACAATGCCATGCCCTACACAGCCGTAAACTCCATGCCATCAGCCTCTATTTTCAGACAATATCAATAACAACGATGCGTAAAGTTCGGCAACTCATCGAAACTTCATCTCTTTACAAAACATCTCTAAATAGTTAATTATTAGGCAACAGCTTTTATTTTAAAGCAACTTTTTAATATTTTAAATTAAACCTATAACACTTAGAGCTTGTCCGTAAATAAATGTAGCGTGAGGCGAGTACAAGGAAAAGTGCATTTTTGCGAAGGGAGTGTACGGTTTTTTGGTACTCGACCTGAGAAAAAATGTGCTTTGACGCCATAATCGACCGCGATACGTTATTTACGATAAGCTCTTAATCAAAAGGTAACGCTATGGCTTTAAAAGAATTACGCATTTCTTCAATTATAAACAAGCCGCCCATTGAAACATCCCTTTTTGATTTTTTCAAAATGGGCCCTGGCCCTTCTTCATCGCATACCATGGGTCCCATGCTTGCGGCATATAATTTTCTTGGGCTGTGTCAAGAGCTTCCCGAAAAAACCACTCAAAACGCACACGCCATTTATATTGAATTGCTTGGTTCTTTAAGCGCTACCGGCGTTGGGCACGGCACAAAAACAGCCATACTGGCCGGATTGCTTGGCTTTGAGCCGGCTTCGTGCCCACCAAACTTTTTGGCGCAAATGGCAGAAAATAAAACCCACAGCATACAGTTGAAGCAAAATAACACGGTTAATACCGGCTTATCCTTTATAATTGACGGCGCCGTTCATCACGAAAAACCTTTTAGCAATACGCTTATATTCAGCTTGCAAGACGCTAAAAAGAATGTACTTTTTAGCCGTGAATATTATTCTGTCGGAGGTGGCTTTATTCAATGGGAAGGCTGGAAGGCACCCGAACTTGGCAATCCTTGTTTCCCTTATAATTCCATGCATCAACTTCGTGAACACCTTAAAGAAACAGGCTTAACCTTACACGAAATTATTCTGCAAAATGAAAGTGCCATAACAGGCATGACTCGCCCCAATATATTGCAAAAATTAGAGAGTATTATGGAGGCCATGTTCATGAGCGTGGAGCGCGGCCTAAATACCGAAGGGCTTTTGCCGGGTACGCTTGGAGTTTATCGTAAAGCCTTGTGTATATACGAAAAAGCTAAATCCATGCCGTATTATGAAGACAGATTTATGGGTAAACTCAACGCCTATGCCTTTGCCGCCGCCGAAGAAAATGCCGGCGGAGGAGTTATTGTAACTGCGCCCACTTGCGGTTCAGCCGGAGTCATGCCTGCCCTGCTTTATGCCATGCGCCATGATATGAATATAGGTGAAAGAGCTATACGCGAAGGCGTGCTGGCGTCAGCTGCCATAGGCTATCTGGCCAAAGCCAATGCCGGAATTGCCGGAGCTGAAATGGGCTGTCAAGGCGAAATAGGCGTTGCATCATCCATGGGCGCCGCCATGCTGAATCATGCACGCGGAAACCCTGTGCATATGGTTGAAAATGCAGCAGAAATTGCACTTGAGCACCACCTTGGACTTACATGCGATCCAGTGGGCGGCTATGTGCAAATTCCTTGTATTGAGCGCAATGCCATGGGTGCATTAAAAGCATATAATGCCAGTCTGTTAGCTTCTTGCCAGCAAAGTATGCACCATATGGTGACACTGGATGCTTGCATTCAAGCCATGTATGAAACCGGCCGAGACATGAATATTAAGTTCAAAGAAACGAGTACGGGGGGGCTGGCAGTGTGCTTTGTAGAATGCTAACAGTAACAGTGCGTTGAAAAAGGGTAAACTGCATCGTCAGGCTTGCTTTTTACTCCGGTTACGTATGTTTTCCGGATACGCGCCCTTCGTAAAAAGCTTCGCCTTCCTTGCATTTCACCCTTTTTGAACGCACTGTTTCACGGCGGATGTTGAAAAAGCACCAACTGCATCGTCAGGCTCGCTTTTTGCTCCGGTTACGTATGTTTTCTGGATACACTCCCTTCGCAAAAAGCTTCGCCTTCCTTGCATTTGGCACTTTTTGAACGCACTGTTTCACGGCGGATGTTGAAAAAGCACCAACTGCATCGTC
>CAYJJP010000380.1:0-2500 GCA_964370525.1 uncultured Desulfovibrionaceae bacterium
ACGCTCTTATGTAGCTTAGCAAAGAGTGGATCATTTTTGCCAAGCTCTTCAAAGTCATCAATGGCGGTGAGTGGCATATTTATGTGCGTATAGCTTAGAATCTTACCGGCAAGTATTTCCGGAAGTTTAGCTGTGGTATCAGCCACGGCATCCAAACCACATATATGACTTACCATAACAGCGGTATGCAATTTACCTTCTTCGGAGAGCTGTATGGCTTCTTTCAGATCATCGGTATTGCCGCCGGTGCTTCCCAAAATATGTGTAGACATATAGTGGCAGTTATATAAATTAATATTGGCCGTAAAGTCTGCTTTGGATGGCCCGGCAAAAAAGTTCATGCAACCATCAAAAGCCATAAGCTTGTCGCCAAGCTCAGCTAATTCCTTAATGGGTGCATATACAAAGACATCATCATAGCCTTTGCCGTCAGATATATCCAACAATTCTTTATAAATATCAGCACTGTTGCGAGGATTAATATATACAAGCTCCACGCCATTTTTTGCGGCAAATTCCGGTGTGATCAGCTGCTTGGCGCGTGCAATGCGATTATCATCCACATCGGTAACCACCACCCGTGCAGGTTTATTGCCGGCGACTAAGGGATATTCAATGGCGCCCAATCCCATGGGTCCGCAACCTCCCAAAATAAGTACATTTCCGCCCTCTTTAACGCCCATGGCATGGTCATAATTTTGCTTATTGGTATGGTACATAATATTGTAACCGCCAATGATGCAGCTCATGGGTTCGCCCAAGGATGCGTCAAAATACGCTTCGCCATTATAATGCAACAAGCAACCGATTTCCATGACTTCTTGGGGAATAATACAATAGGTAGCGGAACCGCCAAAAAACTCATAGGAATATCCGGGAGATGCAAGACTTCCCTTGTAATTTAAAGCAGGTTGCAAAGCAAATTTTTCGCCTTCCTTAAATTCGTGTTGCCACTTCTTACCAACTTTCACAATATCACCGGCAAATTCATGCCCAATAATAATGGGATTGGTGTCCACATTTTGCGGGCAACGCTTATGCGCCTTGCCTTGTCTGAGCAATTTATAGGTAGACATGCAAATGCTGTCACTGATAATTTTTACTAAAATTTCATCATCTTTAATTTCTGGAAGTGTAAACTCTTCCAAGCGTAAATCGTCGGCTCCATACATACGAACCGCTTTTGTCACGGTAGACATTCTAACTCCTTATAGTAGTTATTTATATTCAAACGTTACTTGCTCACGCAAGGTCATTATAAGCTCTAAAGAGGGGGCTTTAGTGCCTTCGGTGGTCACAGCTCCTGCACTGGAAGCAATGGCAAGACGCACCGTATCTTCTAAATCATAGCCCTGCTCAACAGCATAGGCCACCGCCCCTACCATGCTGTCACCGGCCCCTACAGTGGATGAAGCCTTTACCTTCAAGGCAGGCGCAACTAGGCATTGAGTCGCCGTTACAAAGATAGCCCCTTCATGCCCCAAGGAAAGCGCGATTAAGCCAACTCCCTTGTCTTGCACCAATTGTTTGCACAAAGCAATGAGCTCATCAGTGCTGACATCTTGGGTGCTATCTTTTTGGAAATAGTGCAACAGCTCTTCTTTATTTGGTTTTACAAAGTCCGGTGCAGCTTCAAGAGCCTTTGCAAAGGCTTCGCCGTCTGCATCCACAAAAACTTTAGCCCCTTGCGCTTTAAGGCTTTGGGTGAGCTTTTTGTAAAAATCAGGCTCAGCTGCAGCATGCATGCTTCCTGCTAGTACAAAAAGGCTGGGCGTATTTTGCTGTGCATAAGCCGAAAGTGTTTCTAAAAGCTTATTTTCTTCAGCCTTTGTGACTGCTATACCGGGATCATTGACCTCGGTTATGCCATGCTTTTCATCGAGCAGTTTAAGATTTATTCTTGTATTGCCTTGCACTTGCACAAAGCTATGCGTTAGTGAAAGGTGCTCTAGCATGGATAAAAGCGCATCACCGGTACTGCCGCCCACAAAGCCTGTGGCCAGAGAAGCTCCCCCAAGGCTTGCAATGAGCTTAGAAACGTTAATTCCCTTGCCCCCTGCATCAAGCTGACTTTTTTGAATGCGATTAAGGCCACCGGGTACCAAGGGCATAATGGTAGCAGTTTTATCCAGCGCAGGGTTCAGCGTGACAGTAATAATCATATTTAGCCTACGAAGAGTTCCAAAATCTTTTCTTTGGTAGCAGTTGCCACAAGCTCTTCGACTTGGCTTTCTTCTTCGAGTTTTTCAACAATATTTTGCAAAATTTCCAAATGCTCATCACCAATGGCGGCTATGCCCACCACTAATTTTACCACTTCCTCATCCCATTGAATACCTTCGGGATAGGTGATAACGCACACACCGGTTTTCTTAATGTGGCAAGCAGCAGCTTTTTCTGCATGTGGGATGGCAATGAGGTTACCAATGGCCACAGAAAAACCTGCATCACGGGCAATCATGCTGGGCACATAGGCTTCTTCCACCACACCGGCTTGAAC
>CAYJJP010000381.1:0-2496 GCA_964370525.1 uncultured Desulfovibrionaceae bacterium
AACCTTTTGTTCACAAAAGGTTTTCCCCCAGAAAAATAATAAATCAGTGTATCCTCAAAATAAACATTTTAGAACATATTGGGAGCAAATACCATGCCAAAACATTTTTTTGTCCTTATTTGTATGGTTTTTACCTTTTTATTGCATAGCAATGCCGACGCTGCCTCGCCTCTTTTACAAGAGGGCAAGCAAACCATTTACCAGCGCATTATTACCCATCCAAGTGCGCACATATTGCAAAGCCCAAGCGCTTCTGCGAGCGTACTTCAAGATAATGTAAAACCTTTCACTGTTTTCTATGTTTATGCACGGCAAGAAAGTTTTGTGCAAGTGGGTTCACTTGGTGCCGGGCCGATTGGTTGGATTAAGAAAGAAATGACCACAGATTGGAATCAATCGCTCACTTTATTGCTAACCGAACGCAGTACACGCAATCCTGTGCTTTTTTTCAACTCAGAACAGGCGCTTAAGGATGTATGTCAAGCTTCGGATATGGAAGCTCGCTTGCAAAATTTACAAGAGGCTGTTGCAAGTAAAAATAGCGCACTCTTGCAAAATTCCTCTGTAATTGCAGCCGAAAGCAATGAACGTGAAGGAAGTGTTGCTGCAAGTCGTTTTTATCTTATGCCAATTTTGGGCATGACTGATCCTTTTGTGGGCGTGAAATTTTTGAAGGTTGCCTCCATTGACCCCGGAAATACGCAAAAAACAGAATTTGTGCAAGATCCGTCTCGCCTTAATCCGTCTGCTTCACCCTTGCAACCACGTATGGCCATTGCCTTTGTAATTGATACGACCATTTCCATGAAGCCCTATATTGATCAAAGCTTGAATGTGGTGCGTAACGTCTACGATCAATTGGAAAACTCAGATTTACACGACGATGTGGCCTTTGGTGTTGTTACTTTTCGCAGCAGTCCTGTGGCAAGCCCGGAAACTGAGTATGAAAGCCAAGTGGTTAGCGATTTAACTACCGCAAAAAACAGAGAAATTCTTGAAAATAACTTGGCAAAAGTTCGTGAGGCCACCAAATCTACACATGCTTTCAGAGAAAACTCCCCTTCGGGTATAAAAACGGCGTTGGATGGTCTAAGTTGGGATGATTATCCCACTCGTTTAATTATTTTAATTACCGATGCCGGGCCTTTGCGCTCAACAGATCCTTATTCGACCGTCAAAATGGATATGCCTGAACTGGCGGACTATGCACGCTCCAAGGGCGTTCGTATTTCTGCTTTGCATATTAAATCGCCCTCAGGTAAGTCAGATCACGCCAAGGCGGCTGCGGATTATAAAACGCTTACCAAAAGTGCAGATTATTCCATATACTTACCCATTGAGGCTCAAACCCAAGCTCAAGGCGCAAAAGAGTTTAAGGAAGTATCCCTTGCTCTTACCGAAGGCGTGGTGAATATGGTACGCATGACCCTTGATGGTAAGCTTATTACCAAACCCGGCAATGCCCCCCTTCCTCCTTCAGCCAGCCCAAAGGAAAGGGCAAAGAATCTCGCCGGAAATATTGGCTATGCCATGCAGCTTGACTATCTTGGACGGGTGAATGAAGTGCGCGCGCCGGAAGTGGTTGATTCGTGGATTGCCGATATGGATTTACAAAAGCTTGCGCGTGGTAACCATTCCGCCACGGTGGAAGTGGCCGTGCTGCTCACAAAAAATCAACTCAATGACCTCAGCAATCAGCTTAAAATCATTATTGATAATGCCGAACGCACTAAACGAACGGATGCGAAAGACTTCTTCCAAGGCATCCTCTCTGCTTCAACTCGTGCAGCCCGTGACCCAAACAGCCCCATGCCGGAAGGTAAGAATCTTTCACAAATGGGCGTACTCGCTGAGTTCTTGGACGGGCTTCCCTACAAGAGCGACATTATGCTTTTGCGTGAAGAAGATTGGTATCGCATGAGCATTGGGCAACAAACGACCTTTATCAATAGGTTGAAATCCCGACTTGCTCGTTATGAAGAATATGATAAGGACAGCAGTCATTGGGAAAGCTTTGGGGCAACCAATCCGGGGGACTGGATGTATAGAGTGCCGCTCACTATGCTCCCATAGTTTCCTAAGGATGCACTGTATAATTAGTCGTCACTGAAAAACGCATTTTCATGCATTTTTCAGCGTCGACTAACTAATCAAGACCTCTGCACAATCATTTTCAAATATCTCTTTAATGAGTGTGCAGAGGTAAAGGCACGAAAATCAATCACTTAACGGCGAAGCAAAGCTCCGCCTATTCTTGATTTTCGGTCGCATTGACTACCGTCAACGCTCCAAAGACTTTGCGCAATGAATTGCGCAGAGGTCTTAAAAAGTCGGTTTCTAGCTCCATAAAAATGCCGGAAAAGTGCATTTCATGTCCTTATTTTCGGCATTTTTATTTGCCTGTTTTTACTAAAAATTTCTTTTATTTTAAATCATTAATGTCTTTTTCAGTGACGACTAATTAGTCGATGCTGAAAAACGCATTTTCATGCATTT
>CAYJJP010000382.1:0-2495 GCA_964370525.1 uncultured Desulfovibrionaceae bacterium
AACCTTTTGTTCACAAAAGGTTTTCCCCCAGAAAAAGAATAAATCAGTGTATCCTTAAGTACCCAAAAAATAAACATAATGATGTCAACTTAAAACTCTTTATTATGAGGATAATTTTATGCTTTCTAGAAGAAATTTTTTAAAAAACACAACGCTTCTTACAGCAGCAAGTGCTCTTTCCTTACAGGCAACGCCATTGCTTGCAAACACAAACAGTGCGATGAGCCTTAAGGATGCTATTTTTACACGTCGTAGCGTTCGTTCGTATACAGAAGAAGCTGTAAGCCAAGAACACATTGATATGCTTATTAAAGCAGCCATGCAAGCCCCAAGTGCGGGCAATAATCAACCTTGGGAATTTTTAGTTGTTGATGATAAAGCAAAGCTTGAAGAAATCGCTCAAGTAAAAAAAGCTGTAAGTATGGCAAAAAAGGCTCCGCTTGGCATTTTAACCTGCATCAATCGTGATTTTGAGAAACTGAAGGGCTTTGGCGTGCAAAGTGTGTGTTGTGCCACACAAAATATGCTACTCATGGCTCACTCGCTGGGTTTGGGTGCGGTTTGGACAAGCGTTTATCCCAATGAAGACTTTGTTGCAGGTTATCGAAAAGTATTTTCCTTACCCGAAAATATTATTCCCGTGGCCTTTGTTGTCATCGGTCATCCCAAAAAACAACCACAACCAAAAGATTATTTCAAGCCTGAACGTGTTCATAAAAATACTTGGAGGTAAATACTATGACTGCAACGTTAAAAATCGGATACTTTATGCGAGTATTCTTGCTTTTTTCTCTCATGCTCAATGCATCCTTGGCTTTTTCAGCTCAGAAAAATGATACTTCCATTACTGAAGTTGAAATTGTTGCCAAGTTTGACACATTACGTCCGGGGTATGTGGCTATGTCCGGCGATGGACGAATTTTTTTGACAGTATCGCCATTTTCAAATCCTGAAACGAAAGTAGTTGAACTTTTAAGTAATGGAAGCACTAAGCCCTACCCCAACGCACAATACGTCAGTGGCAAAGATTCGATTATTCAAACCACCATTGGCGAAAAAATGGATAGTAAGGACAATTTGTGGATATTAGATATGACCAATAGACAGTTTGTTGTTTGGGATACCAAGAAAAATGCATTAAATAAAATCCTCAAAGTTCCGGCAAATACGCTTAAAGAGACTTCTTTTTTGCAAGACTTTGTGCTAGATGAAAAGCGTAACAGAATTATTATTGCCGACCCAACCCGCGGTAAGGATCCCAAATCGCCGGCCTTCATTGTGATGGATATGACGAGCGGTGAAGGTGTACGCATGGCTGAAAACTATAAAGATTTACAGGCTGAAAAAGAAAATGGCTCACCTGTAAACCCCATAGCCATGGATCCACAGCAACAATGGGTTTACTTTGGTTCTTTGCATGGAACGAAAATATTTCGTGTTCCGGCAAAAGCTTTTGATAGCGAAAAAGAATTGCTACAAAATATCGAGTTTTACGGCCCAAAACCTTATTGTGACGGCATTGCAGTTGATGCTAAGCAAAATGTATATATAACTAATATTCAAGAACAAACCATTGGAATTACCCAAAAAGGAAGCTACAAAAACATCGCTCGTCTACCTGACGGTCAATCTTGGCCTGATGGGCTTTTTATTAAAGATGGCTATGTGTATGCAGTGGTTAATCAACTTAATAGATCAGCTGCGCTTAATAATGGTAAGGATATAACAAAACCGCCGTTTTTAATTGTACGCACCAAGCTTGTTCAATAATAAATAATATCCATTAAAATAAACATAAAAAAAGGAGAAAAAAATGGAAAATGTGAAAGGCATTGAATTATTAAAAGAGCGTAGAAGTGTACGCACTTACAAAGATGAGATTGTCAGCAAAGAAGTTATGCAAAAAATTATGGATGCTACTCGCTTTGCACCTTCTTGGGCAAATTATCAAGTTGCACGTTATACATTTATCACTGCACCTGAGAAAATAGCTCAGTGCATTACCAAGGGTGTTAATGACTTTACCTATAATATTAGCACATTAAAAAATGCAAAAAATATAGCAATTTTAAGCTTTGTAAAAGGCAAAAGCGGCAAACTTGACCCAGAAAAAAATGAATTTGCCACGAATAAAGCTAACGTTTGGGAAGTTTTTGATGCAGGTATTGCTTGTCAAACTTTTTGCCTTGCCGCTCATGCTTACGGTGTCGGTACCTGCATAATGGGTGTCATTAATGATACGGAATTGGCTAAAATTGCTGAGCTTTCAGAAGATGAAACCGTAGCCGCGCTTATTGTTTATGGTTATCCAAATACAGATACTCCGGCAACTCCCAGAAAAAGCGTAGAGGAAATTTGTCGTTTTATTGACTAAATAAATTTTGAAGGAAACGCTGATTAATTCCTAATGAAGCACATTGTATTTCAAGTGAATGCACTTTTTAAGGATACACTGATTAATTATTTTTTTGTGAGGGGGGAAGGGGAACTTTTGC
>CAYJJP010000383.1:0-2489 GCA_964370525.1 uncultured Desulfovibrionaceae bacterium
TCAACGCCAATTCAATCGATTTACATGTACAAAATTATATTTAATCAGCGTTTCCGAAAGTTTATGTTTCAACGCCAACTTAATAGACCTGTGTGTATAAGGTTTTATTTGATCAGCGTATCCTTAACAACCTATACGAGATAAGACCTTTGGACAATTCAAGAATGCATGGATTGCCGCGAGCTACGATCCTCGCAATAACTTGATATTATGTAGGAAGTCATTGCGAGCGTAGCGAAGCAATCCATGTATTTTGTCAATTTTAGGAGTTACGCAAAGGTCTTGAAAATGTTTTCGCAACAGATTACTAAAACAATGTGTACGAGGAAATTTCATTAAAAAATTGTTCATAAAGATAGTTATATTTTAATGGCTTAAAACCTTATTGTATTGATACGCTTTCATTTTTAAATAATTTTTCCTTGTCAAATACTTTTCATTAAGCTATATATACTTCTAGGATGGCTCCCGATTTATTATTTTGGGACTTTTTGTTTTAATGTTTTACCGGTTTTAGTTTGGAGGATTTTATGGCTATCATTGAAAGAGTCGACGGTTTCTTTATTCCCAGTGTAACACTTATTGGTGCAGGTGCCGCAAAAAGTATTCCCCAACGTATTTCATTGCTTAACGCAAAAAAGCCCCTCATTGTAACCGATAAAGGTATTGTTCAAACGGGAATTTTAAAGCAAGTTACTGATATTTTTGATGCCGCCGGCATGGACTATGCTATTTTCGACGAAACAATCCCTAACCCCACAGACAACAACGTTGTTGCCGGTGTTAAGGCGTATGCCGATAATAAATGTGACAGCTTAATTACCCTTGGTGGTGGTTCTTCCCATGACTGCGGTAAAGGCGTTGGCCTTGTTGTAGCAAACGGTGGAAAAATCCAAGATTTTGAAGGCGTTGACAAATCTACCAACAGCATGCCTCCGTATGTTGCTGTAAACACCACCGCCGGTACAGCTTCTGAAATTACCCGTTTCTGCATCATTACCGACACCAGCCGCAAAGTAAAAATGGCCATTGTTGATTGGCGCGTTACTCCCAGCGTTGCTGTGAACGATCCCCTACTCATGATAGGTATGCCACCAGCTCTTACAGCTGCCACCGGTATGGACGCTCTTACTCACGCCGTTGAAGCATACGTTTCAACCATTGCTACTCCTATCACCGACGCTTGTGCCGAACAAGCTGTACGCCTTGTATTTGAACACTTGCGCAAAGCTGTTGCCAATGGTTCTGACATAGTTGCTCGTGAAGGCATGTGCTATGCACAATACCTTGGCGGTATGGCCTTCAACAATGCTTCCCTTGGTCACGTTCACGCTATGGCTCACCAGCTTGGCGGTTTCTATGACTTGCCACATGGTGAGTGTAACGCCATCTTGTTGCCACATGTTGAAGAATATAACCTCATTGCTAACCTTGATAAGTTTGCTAAATTGGCATGCATCATGGGCGAAAGCGTATGCGGACTTCCAAAACGCGAAGCTGCAATGAAAGCCATTTCTGCCATTCGTCAACTTTCTGCTGATGTTGGCATTCCTGCCGGTATCGAAGAGCTTGGCAAGCGTTATGGTAAGACTGTTAGCAGGGCCGACATTCCAACCATGGTGCAAAACGCACAAAAAGACGCTTGTGGTTTAACCAACCCACGCAAAATGACTGATGCTGCCGTAACAGCTATTTACGAAGCTGCATATTAGTATCGAAGTTAAATAAATATATAAAAGCGTGAGGATGGAAACACCTCACGTTTTTTTTGAGGGTGTTTACAAAAGAATGATTAAAGAGTATGCTTCTTTTCAACAAGGAGCAATATTATGTCAGAGCGCCCTATTTGTCCAAAATGCAATAATTGCAATGTAGTAAAAAATGGTTTTCATCTTGGGAGGCAACGTCATCGTTGTAAAGAGTGTGGATTTCAATTTACCCGAGATACCCCTCGAGGGCATCCTGCGAAAGAAAAAGCTATGGCAGTCACGCTTTATACAATGGGGCTTTCAATGAATGCAATCGCACGGTTATTCAACGTTACTACACCTGCTGTACTTCGATGGATAAGGAATTTTGCTGAAAAAACGTATGAAAAACCTGAGCCTCAAGAAGCAGTTGTCATGGAGCTTGACGAAATGTGGCACTATTTAAATTCAAAAAAAACAAACTTTGGTTCTGGAAAGCTTATTGTCGTGATACCGGTCAGCTCGTTGACTGGGAATGTGGTAATCGCGACCAAGCCACATTCTTAAAATTATATGAACGCCTCAAAAAATGGAATGTTTGGTTTTATTTTACTGATGAGTATAATGTGTATAGTCAGACAATTCTGGAAAATGATTTATTGCAGAGCAAAGACTAAACTGTTGCCATTGAACGTAATAATTGTCGCCAGAGACATTGGTTTGCAAGATTTAAAAGAAAATCAATAGTCTTACATTCAAGTTGAAAGTGCAACTCTTTCTGCCTCATCCACAAATGCCTGA
>CAYJJP010000384.1:0-2474 GCA_964370525.1 uncultured Desulfovibrionaceae bacterium
AGGGGAGTGAAAGCTTGAAAACTTCCCATCAAACTTATTTTCCACAAGTTTAATTATTTTCTTGCCAAGTTCTTGGATTTCCAGTTCTACCGTACCACCATGAAGTCGTAGCCATAGCTCAAAACAATATCGCGCTGCATCTTGACAAGCCCCATTTTCCCATGGAAGAATACCTTCTTTGATACCATATTCACCGGCAGCAGCTAGCAGTGCAAAATTCTTAGCTACTCGTCTGGATTGTGAATTAAGCACAGTATCGCTAATAGAAGTAAAGAATATTTCTTTTTCTTTATTAATGAAATTTTTAACCTCATGTGTGCCATGTTTGGCTTGAATGCTCCTAATATACTCTAGAAGTGGCGCACCTTTGTATTTTGCACTATTTATATTCAGCGTGTCGGCAAATTCAGCGCCCGTCAATCCGTGGGGTATTTTTGTAAAGATCTTATTATCGCTTCCACCATCGGCTAAAAGACATATGAGGCGTACTTCTTGCCCAGCCATAGGTTTTTTATTGAACCCTTGCCGTATTTTTTCAGCGGATGTCAGTTCACCCGAAGATAAAAATAAACAACTCCATAAAGAACTGTCACGGGCTTGACCGTATCGGTTTGCCCTTCCTTTGCCTTCACCATGGGAGAGCATGTATATGGCAGCGTCAACAGTGTCAGCTGAGCCTTGTCCTAACTCGTCTAAAATCATGCATAAATGATTATGCATCTCAGCTTGACCTTCCAATGCGTTATCGGTTTTTCGCCAAGTGGTGAAATTCACACCGGTGGCAGAAGAATTTACTTTAAGTGCTGTACTTTTGCCACTTGAAGAACCACCATAAAGGTGTATCCCAAAGCCACTGTGTTCCATTGTTTGCAAAAACAATGGGGCTACTCCAAGCATTATAACCAATTGGAGCAGCGGGTTACCTTCACATGCCTTGCCAATGTGTTCTTGCCACTCTTCCAAAGTCCCTTTAATTTCTATGGGGGTTTTTGAAACTTTAGGATCTAATATCAAAAAATCTCCATTTTTCTGTTCACCTAAATCATGCGGGACAAATAACAACATTTCCTCATGATCCTGTTTATGTGGTTTACTTACAAGCCAGCCGCTTTTTTGAATAAGAAGAGCTCGTTTGTCAGGGGATGTATTTCGTAAATATCTTAATAATCTATCCTTGTTGGCTTTCCCATGGTCAAATTCCAAGCCGACATTGAGCAGATTAGTTAGGGCATTTTCTGCGGTTCCTGACAAGTCTGTGGCAGGAATTGAGAGCAGATGTTCATTGCCATCTGGGTCTTTCAATTTTACATATTTTGACCAACCTTGTCCCTCTGGAGTTCGACCTCGAGCTATCACTTCTATATAACTAGAAATTTTCACGCAATCAGTTTTATCTGAAGCGTCAAGATAGTACAACAAACCATCAGGCGTTACTTCATATTTACCGGCATCATGACTTGCAGCATGTGTTTGCTGATAATGGTCAATGGGACACTTTATCTGGCACTTTATTTGGCAAAATCCAGCTTTTTGAATTTCTTTGCATGTTGGTATTCCATATTTACTTGCATTTTGTAATTTGTTTTGAGCTTCATTATGGTTGTATCTATCAGGATCATTAGCACTTATCACATGAAAAAAATTGCAACCCAAAGGTCCCATCGCTACACAAATTCTTGCAAGCAAAAACCACGCTGGCTCTGTCACATTCTTAGCGTTATTATAACAATTCTTTATAAATTCACATTTAAAAGCACTTTCATTGACTGCTTTTTTTTGAGCTTTCCTATTAAATCGCAAATTAAATTTCTTTCCCTCCAAAAACATTTGCTGGAGCTTGGGTACTGCTTCAATGGTCTTTTCAAACTCAGACCAATTATCTTCTTCAAAAATGTATCTGTCCTGCTTTACAATATTTTCAAAGAAGGAGGCATTATTCTGCATAATTTCAGTATATGTAACCGGCACCTTGTAATTACCATCATGGCGCCGAATATGTGGACGACGCAACAATTGTCCCTTACCGCCTTTGAAGCCACAATTATCAATATATTTTGCTTCTAATGCTAAGTTTGTAAGTCGAATTTTCAAAGCTTCAGAAACTGATGGGGTATTAATATCAAACCTAAGTATATGGTCTAATATGGATTTATAAATTTCATTGAGGGCAATATCTCCTTTTTCTGCGCCCATAAGCTTTGCAGGAACTATGATGTGAAAACCTTTGCCGCCACTGGCATAATAACGCAAATGTTCTGGATTAACAGCATAGTAATCGCAAAAGGAATCAACAAATAAACGTACAGCTCCAAGAGCTGTGGCAATATCGCCAATTTTTTTATTTTGTCCAGTATAATCATCTATAACAGATTTTTTGGCATCAAAGTCTAACACCATATCGCCAAAGCGCATGGGCTGTGCTTTGCCCTGTTCAACCGGATGACTAAATGAAAAAATCGAAAAGGAATTGTTGC
>CAYJJP010000385.1:0-2470 GCA_964370525.1 uncultured Desulfovibrionaceae bacterium
TGCTTAGCGTTGGGCAAATGTTATTTTCGTGCTTCATAATGCATCCTTCATAATAGATACGGCTTTAACTTTAGCGTTTTTTACCCAAAAAATTGTCATTTACTTAGTCGACGCTGAAAAACGCATGTTCATGCATTTTTCAGAAAGGCACGCCCACTGCAAATGTCGCTTCGCGCCCGCCGCAAGTGAATTGCGGCTCATTTTTCGTGGTGCAAAATTTTCGCTTGCGCTAAAATTTTGTTAGTCGTCACTAAAAACTCGGTTTCTAGCTCCATAAAAATGCCGGAAAAGTGCATTTCATGCCCTTATTTTCGGCATTTTTATTTGTCTGTTTTTACTAAAAATTTCTTTTATTTTAAATCGTTAATGTCTTTTTCAGTGACGACTACTTAAAAGAATATTTCCGTTAAGGAGTTAAAAGTCAACGCATGGCACAACAAAACTGTATAAATAAACACTTGGCGTTGAGTAATTTTTAGCATATATTCCCCCTCGGTGAAACTATGAAAGAATACAGAGATTATTATTTTCGCAAAGCGAAAGAACAAAGCTACCCTGCTCGCTCCGTGTATAAGCTAAAAGAAATTGACAATAAATTCAAAATCTTTAAGCGTGGCATGAAGGTTCTTGACCTTGGTGCTGCTCCCGGCTCTTGGTCGCTTGGCGCTGCTGAAAAAGTTGGCCGAGAAGGGATTGTGCTGGCAGCCGACATTCAAAGCACAGAAACGAATTTTCCCTCAAATATCACATTTATGCAAGAAAATGTTTTTGAGCGCACTGCAATATTTGAAGAAAAATTGCTCGCTCTTGGGCCATTCGATGTAATAATGAGCGACATGGCTCCAAAGACCACGGGGACAAAGTTCAGCGATCAGGCTCGCTCTTTGGAGCTTTGCCTTGAGGCTTTTCAAATAACTTTGCTACACCTCAAACCTGGGGGAAGTTTTGTATTCAAAATCTTCATGGGGCCTGACATCCAAGAAGTTTTGACTCCCATGCGCAAAGTATTTACCAAGGTGAAATCCTTCAAACCCAATAGCTCTCGTCAAGAAAGCAAGGAAACATTCTTTGTGGGAGTGGGGTTCAAAGGCAGCACAGAAAGCGCACCGACAAACGTAGAATAATTGTTTACAATAATAAATATCATTTATTTTTTTGAATAAATTTCAAAGGAGATTGTATTATGGCTGGGCATAGTAAATGGGCGAATATCCAACATCGCAAAGGAAGACAAGACGCCAAAAGAGGCAAAATTTTTACCAAGGCTGCTAAAGAAATAATTATTGCCGCAAAAGCCGGCGGCGACCCCACAGGCAACGCTCGCTTACGCGCAGCCATTGCGGCGGCAAAGGCTGTAAACTTGCCCAAGGACAAAATTGAAGGCGCCATTCGCAAAGGAACAGGCGAAGATGCCGGCGGTGAACTTTTTGAAATATCTTACGAAGGCTATGCGCCGGGCGGCATTGCAGTTATTGTAGAAACCGCTACCGACAATAAAAACCGTACCGTTGCTGAAGTACGTCACTTACTCACCAAGCATGGTGGATCCATGGGCGAAACAGGCTGTGTTACGTTTATGTTTGATCGCAAAGGCGTGATTAGTATTGAAAAAAGCAAGTACGATGAAAATGCTATGATGGAAGTTGCCCTTGAGGCCGGAGCTGATGATGTCATTGACGATGACGAAACTTGGACCATACATACAGCACTTACAGATTTTGCGGCGGTTAGAGATTCCTTGGAAGAACAAGGGGTTGAAATGCTTTCGGCAGAACTTGCCATGATCCCACAAAACACCATTGCGCTGGATGCGGATGCTGCTCGTAAAGTCTTAAAACTTATGGATGCCCTCGACGAAAATGACGACGTACAAAACGTCTATGCTAACTTTGATATTTC
This sequence comes from uncultured Desulfovibrionaceae bacterium, assembly GCA_964370525.1. Taxonomy (GTDB): domain Bacteria; phylum Desulfobacterota; class Desulfovibrionia; order Desulfovibrionales; family Desulfovibrionaceae; genus CAYJAD01. The sequence continues at coordinate 1,900 of CAYJJP010000385.1, forward strand.
TGAAGAAGTATTAGCAGAGCTTGAATAGCGGCATGCGCATAATAGGAATTGACCCCGGCTCGCGCGTAACGGGCTGGGGTATTATTGAAGAAACGCCAACGGGTCTACGCTTGATTGATTATGGCGCAATAGTGACTCAGAGCAAACAAGATACTCCGTTTTCACAACGACTTGCCCACATTTACAACGAGCTTCAACTTGTTGTTTCATATCACAAACCGCACGAAGCCGGCATAGAAGAAGTTTTTGCTTCAAAAAATATTAAATCAGCCTTAAAACTTGGGCAGGCACGGGGTGCGGCGGTGGCAGCTTGCGCCATGCACAATGTTGCAGTCTTTGACTATACGCCGACCTTGGTGAAGAAATCCTTGGTGGGTGTCGGACGTGCCGAAAAAGAACAAGTAGCCTATATGGTTCGTATTTTACTCAACACTAAGGCAAACTTTCCGCTAGATACCAGCGACGCCTTGGCTATAGCCATTTGTCATCTAAATACCAGCAAATTTCTCAAAAAAATTTAGGATACACTGATTTATTATTTTTTTGTGAGGGGGGAAGGGGAACTTTTGCC
>CAYJJP010000386.1:0-2465 GCA_964370525.1 uncultured Desulfovibrionaceae bacterium
CTAAAAAATTCTTTTATTTTAAATCATTAATGTCTTTTTCAGTGACGACTATTTATCCTTACTCTGAACTGAGCAAGATGCTAATGCTTTTCCAACGGCCTACAAGCTACCGTATATAACAAAAGCTAAGAAATGAGTTTTTCAGGCTCATATATCGTCAGCTAAGTCTAGCAAAAAAATATTAAATGTAAAGTTAATTATGAGTTGCCACCCTACACAGCATGTGATTCTAATTTGTTAAATGGGTAATTTCAAAATTAATGTTATATTTTAACGATTAGTTAGTTAGCAGTGGTTAGTGATTAGTTGGTGAGATTGCTACGCTCCACATTAAAATAATGTGCGTAGCACAACATTCACTACCCACTAGCAACTAATCACTACCCACTGAAAAGTTACATTCTAACACAAAATATTATATTTTGCTCAAGTTCCAAGTAACAATGCCATGCCCTACACAGCCGTAAACTCCATGCCATCAGCCTCTATTTTCAGACAATATCAATAACAACGATGCGTAAAGTTCGGCAACTCATCGAAACTTCATCTCTTTACAAAACATCTCTAAATAGTTAATTATTAGGCAACAGCTTTTATTTTAAAGCAACTTTTTAATATTTTAAATTAAACCTATAACACTTAGAGCTTGTCCGTAAATAAATGTAGCGTGAGGCGAGTACAAGGAAAAGTGCATTTTTGCGAAGGGAGTGTACGGTTTTTTGGTACTCGACCTGAGAAAAAATGTGCTTTGACGCCATAATCGACCGCGATACGTTATTTACGATAAGCTCTTAATCAAAAGGTAACGCTATGGCTTTAAAAGAATTACGCATTTCTTCAATTATAAACAAGCCGCCCATTGAAACATCCCTTTTTGATTTTTTCAAAATGGGCCCTGGCCCTTCTTCATCGCATACCATGGGTCCCATGCTTGCGGCATATAATTTTCTTGGGCTGTGTCAAGAGCTTCCCGAAAAAACCACTCAAAACGCACACGCCATTTATATTGAATTGCTTGGTTCTTTAAGCGCTACCGGCGTTGGGCACGGCACAAAAACAGCCATACTGGCCGGATTGCTTGGCTTTGAGCCGGCTTCGTGCCCACCAAACTTTTTGGCGCAAATGGCAGAAAATAAAACCCACAGCATACAGTTGAAGCAAAATAACACGGTTAATACCGGCTTATCCTTTATAATTGACGGCGCCGTTCATCACGAAAAACCTTTTAGCAATACGCTTATATTCAGCTTGCAAGACGCTAAAAAGAATGTACTTTTTAGCCGTGAATATTATTCTGTCGGAGGTGGCTTTATTCAATGGGAAGGCTGGAAGGCACCCGAACTTGGCAATCCTTGTTTCCCTTATAATTCCATGCATCAACTTCGTGAACACCTTAAAGAAACAGGCTTAACCTTACACGAAATTATTCTGCAAAATGAAAGTGCCATAACAGGCATGACTCGCCCCAATATATTGCAAAAATTAGAGAGTATTATGGAGGCCATGTTCATGAGCGTGGAGCGCGGCCTAAATACCGAAGGGCTTTTGCCGGGTACGCTTGGAGTTTATCGTAAAGCCTTGTGTATATACGAAAAAGCTAAATCCATGCCGTATTATGAAGACAGATTTATGGGTAAACTCAACGCCTATGCCTTTGCCGCCGCCGAAGAAAATGCCGGCGGAGGAGTTATTGTAACTGCGCCCACTTGCGGTTCAGCCGGAGTCATGCCTGCCCTGCTTTATGCCATGCGCCATGATATGAATATAGGTGAAAGAGCTATACGCGAAGGCGTGCTGGCGTCAGCTGCCATAGGCTATCTGGCCAAAGCCAATGCCGGAATTGCCGGAGCTGAAATGGGCTGTCAAGGCGAAATAGGCGTTGCATCATCCATGGGCGCCGCCATGCTGAATCATGCACGCGGAAACCCTGTGCATATGGTTGAAAATGCAGCAGAAATTGCACTTGAGCACCACCTTGGACTTACATGCGATCCAGTGGGCGGCTATGTGCAAATTCCTTGTATTGAGCGCAATGCCATGGGTGCATTAAAAGCATATAATGCCAGTCTGTTAGCTTCTTGCCAGCAAAGTATGCACCATATGGTGACACTGGATGCTTGCATTCAAGCCATGTATGAAACCGGCCGAGACATGAATATTAAGTTCAAAGAAACGAGTACGGGGGGGCTGGCAGTGTGCTTTGTAGAATGCTAACAGTAACAGTGCGTTGAAAAAGAACAGCCCGCTGAAAAACGGCAACCTACTTCGTCAGACTTGTTTTTTGCTCCGGTCATGTATGTCTATATACACTCCCTCCGCAAAAAACTTCGTCTTCCTCGTATCTTACCATTTTTGAGCGGGCTGTAAATAGCCTTTTTCAAGCAGAAGTTTGAAAAAGCACCAACTGCATCGTCTGGCTTGCTTTTCACCCTTTTTGAACGCACTGTAGTTAGTTGAAAAAGTGC
>CAYJJP010000387.1:0-2464 GCA_964370525.1 uncultured Desulfovibrionaceae bacterium
TCCGGTCTAATCCTATATACAGTTTACGAATATTTTCGCATAAAGAACATCAATGGTTACGATATGTAGAGATTGAAGTATAAAATTCAATTGTGGAGATTTTCATGAAAAAGTATCTTTTTTCAATCGCCATGGCAGCTGTTATTATGACACCTGCTATCGTGTCTATTATAGTAGCTTAATCGCTATTAATTTAATTCAAAAACCGCTGTTGCAAGTAATTTTTGCACTTAGCGGAAAAGAGTTTACCAATCTTTATTTTCCTAGATGAATAAAGATTGGTAAACTCTTATTTGAGGCTTAGTGTAAGTTTCTCTTATGTCAGCTTTTTTTAAAGTCTTCATAAGTTTAGCAATTTATATGGCGTGAGAATAATTGACACAATGCTTTCTTCTGCTCTATACTCACATTCAAAGTGTTGCACGTTACTAAGGTAACGTAAAAATTTGAACTTATTTTAATTGCAGAGGTTATTTATGTTCATACGACTTACTTTATTATTGATGTGTGTTATATTGGTCAGTGCATGTGGAAGAACGGTGGATGTTATTCAAAAAGATAAATTCACAGCCATGGCAAATCGCATGCCCCGGGAATTGTTGGCGCGCGATATTTTAGACAGTGATGGTGATTATTTGGCCGTTGCCAACCTTTCGCAAGGGGCTGACTTTGGGAATGTGCTCTATAATAATCTTTCGCCAAACTTTCTTTTTGACCATGTGGCAAAAAATAGCATGACCACATTTCCCGCAAGCGTAAGGGCAAATGAAAAAGTAAATATTCATAAGTATGGCTTTAGTATTGTAAATAAAAATGAAAGTAAACATATTCATTATGGTGCAAAAGTTCGGCGCATAGATGTGGATATGGTGGCCATTACCGATTGGGAAGGCGACGGTCAACAGGATTGGATCATAGCTTGTCGATATGTGGAAAAAGTGGGCGCAAATGCAAGGATTTACTATCTTGCTATCCCTAGCAACAGCGTAGGCACAGGCGCCAACACTAAGCTAGTAGCAAAGGTCATTGCTGTTTATGAAGATTTAGGTGCAACGGGACGCATGTATTTGCGTGAAAGCCAAGCGCCTGAAGTTGTAGAAAAAAAGGTGCAACATGTGGTGCCCGGGCTTAAAAATGTCACAGAGCCGCCCAAGCCCGATGATATTCAAAAAAAGCAGCAAGGTACTGTAAAAGTAAAAAGCTTATAATTTGTTGAGAGTTTTGCCGTGTGCAGCTGGCTTGTTTTATTGATTACGTTGGCTGCATGCGGTGTAAAAAATACTCTTAATGGAAAAATGTATGCAAGCAAATTATCCAATTCCGCACATCCCAAAACTGTTTGACCTTGAGCGTTTTCGTCCGCCTTGTCCCATTCCCTTGGTTTTCATTCTTGAAGAGATTAATATTGGCGGAACGCAAAGGCAAATGCTTGAACTGTCACGACATTTAGATAAAGCTCTCTTTGCACCGGAAATTTGGACAATGCGTGGCGGTGATGACTTTCTTGCTTTGGCCAAAGAATATAATGTCCCTGTGCATTTTTTGCGCACAGATACAAAGCTTAAGCCCTTGGCGGCAGCGTGGGCATTGTGGAAGGAACTTGGAAAACGCCGTCCGCCCATTATTCATTTGCACACCACCTTTCCCAATGTGTGGGGGAGAATGTTGGGGCGCCTGCGTAGAGTGCCGGTTATTATTGGTTCTATTCGTTCCAAACGCAATGTGCGCAAGCAAAGAGAGCGGCAGCTGTGGCGATTTACACATGCGCACATTTGCAATGCCGCTTCCCTTGAGCAAGACTTACTCTCAGAAGGCTTGCCACACGAACGCTTATTTATGATTCCCAATGGTATAGACACTCAGTTTTTTTCGCCTTGCAGTGAGGGCTTGAGTACTCGGTTGCACATTATAAATGTGGGGCGTCTGGTGAAGGAAAAAAATCAAGAAACATTGTTGCGTGCCTTTGCCTTGGTGCAAAAAATGATTCCTGAAGCACATTTGCACATGGTTGGGGATGGGTATTTGCGTGAATATTTGCAAAATCTTGCCGCTGAGCTTAGCCTTCAGCAAAATATTACGTTTCACGGTGCAAGTAATAATGTAAGGAAGCTTTTGCAAGCTTCACGAGTTTTTGTGCTTTCGTCCATTGATGAAGGCACGCCCAATGCTATTTTGGAGGCAATGGCTTGCGGTTTGCCCATTGTGTCAACGGCTGTGGATGGCATCGCAGCCATGCTTACCCATGAAGAACATGGATATTTGGTGGATGTTTATGAAATTGAAAGCATGGCGCACTACATATTAAAACTATTGCAAACACCGGAACTTGCAGAAAAATTAGGGGAGCAAGCCAGAAAGCATGTGCTTGAAAATTACTCTCTTAAGCTTATGGCGCAGCGCCATGAGGCTGTGTATTTATCATATTATTGTAAAGCTTTTGCAAAATAAATTCCGCATGAAATAG
>CAYJJP010000388.1:0-2457 GCA_964370525.1 uncultured Desulfovibrionaceae bacterium
GATATCGAGAGCAACGCGGAAGCTTTTGGCCAAAAACTCGAAGTAGTCGCAAAAGCCCCCTTCCCCCCTCACAAAAAAATAATAAATCAGCGCTTCCATAAGTATGTTTCCGTATTTCTTTATACAACTGAGTGCTCATTATTGCATGCAAACTTCATCACTTAAAAAAAAAGATTTTTTACCATAAATTTCACTTGACAAAATTCCATTTTTTTTCTATTAAGTAGTGACTGTTTTCAACAACAATCACAAACACTTACGAGGATAGTATGCCCACAAACTTTGGCAAAGCCCTGACCTTTGACGATATCTTGCTTCTTCCCGGCTATTCGGAAACAACCCCAGACCTTGTGGACATTGGTTCTTGGTTAACAAAATCCATTCCCTTACGCATTCCCCTACTCTCTGCGGCCATGGATACGGTAACAGAATCCGCCATGGCTATTTCTCTTGCACGCATGGGGGGAATAGGTATTGTTCACAAAAACATGTCCATTGAACGGCAACGTTTGCAAATTGAAAAAGTAAAAAAATCCGAAAGCGGCATGATTTTGGATCCGATTACGGTATGTTCTCGTGATACGGTGCAAACAGCCTTGGATTTGATGTCAGATTATCGTGTTTCCGGCTTACCTGTGGTAGATGACGGACACCTTGTGGGAATTTTAACCAATCGTGATGTGCGTTTTGTGGAAAACGGATCAAAGACCTTGGTACACGAGATGATGACTTCGGAAAATTTGATTACCGTGCCCATGGGAACGACTCTTGATGAAGCTCGCGAACATTTACACGAGCACAGAATTGAGAAACTGCTGGTTGTTGATGCCGACTATGGTTTGCGTGGACTTATCACCATGAAAGATATTGATAAAGTTCAAAAATATCCCACATCTTGTAAAGACGACAAGGGTCGTTTGCGTGTAGGAGCAGCCATTGGCGTTGGCGGTATTGAAAGAGCAGAGCAGCTTTTGGAGGCCGGAGCTGATGTACTTGTTCTTGATTCGGCACACGGACATTCCAACAATGTTTTGCAAACAATCCAAGAAATTAAGGCTTCCTTCCCTAACTGTCAGCTTGTAGCGGGCAATGTGGGAACCTATGAAGGAGCCAAAGCCATTTTCAAAGCCGGTGCTGACACCGTAAAAATAGGCATTGGACCGGGTTCCATCTGCACAACACGCATCGTAGCCGGTGTTGGAGTGCCGCAAGTGACTGCAATACAAGAAGCTACTCGTGCTGCCAAAGAATTTGACCGTTGCTGTATAGCTGACGGCGGCATAAAATTCTCCGGTGATGTGGTAAAAGCTTTAGCCATGGGCGCACATACTGTTATGATTGGCGGACTCTTTGCCGGTACAGAAGAAAGCCCCGGCGAAACCATTCTTTATCAGGGACGCACCTATAAAATCTATCGTGGCATGGGCTCCATTGACGCCATGAAAGAAGGTTCATCCGATCGTTATTTCCAAGAAAACAGCAAGAAACTTGTGCCAGAAGGCATAGTCGGACGTGTGCCCTATCGCGGCGGTGTTATGGAATCCATCTACCAGCTTATGGGCGGATTGCGTTCAGGCATGGGCTATGTTGGCGCAAAAAATCTTGAAGAACTCCGTGAAAAAACACAATATTGCGAAATATCTGCTTCCGGTTTGCGTGAAAGCCATGTGCACGATGTTATCATCACCAAGGAAGCACCCAACTATCGTATAGACAATTAATCGCTGTAAAAAAACAACACATTCGATACTTGTTAATATATTTCATAAAAAATGGGGGACTTTGGCAAAGGTTCCCCATTTGCATTTTAAAGGAAACGCTGATTAAATGAAATTTACGATATTATATCGCTTAAAGTTTAATTGTTCATCTAGCTTTTGATTAGATTGAGAATTTCAATTTATTGAAATTTTCAATAATAAAAGCGTTTTGAGGGGATGGGGGAGTTTGAGGGGGGAAGCTTTTGGGCTTTGGCAAAAGTTCCCCTTCCCCCCTCAAGAAAATAATTAATAAGTATTTCCTAAAGTATTTTAATTCACTTATCATTTCATTCTTAAGGATACACTGATTTATTATTTTTCTGGGGGAAAACCTTTTGTGAACAAAAGGTTCTTCCCCCAGACCCCCTTTCCAAAAAACTTTCATGCGAATTTTTCTTACGAAAAATTCTTTTGAATGTCTTTTATTACAAAGCATTACTAAAAAACATAATTTGTTTCGTTCTATTTTCAACTTGTTGAAAATAGAGCGCGATAGGGTTTCCAAAGGGGATTATCCCCTTTGGTGGAGGGGCGAAGCCTTCCCCTCCGGAGGAATTAATCAGCGTTTCCTTAAAAATCCACATAAGGATACATTTTACGCTGTCCAAACTTCTTTTATTGCCAGTGAGTTATCAAGCTCAGCATAAAAATTAAAAAATTCAGTTAATTGAATTGACTTTTTAATCATCGATGATTA
>CAYJJP010000389.1:0-2454 GCA_964370525.1 uncultured Desulfovibrionaceae bacterium
ACGTGCAAGTCATTGAAATCAGCTTTCTTATCATCAATAAGCGGACAAACGGCAATCAATGCGCTTGTGCTTTTTGCGGCTTTGCGTGCGGCTTCAATGCCTACATTGGGCTTGCTTGCGTCTTCGTGGTGGTCATTGTCAGCACAAATAATGATTTTACGTTCCGGATATTTACGTCTTGCCATTTGCGCAACACTGAATATATTTCCGGCATTAAAGGCAATGAGCACGGCGTAACCGGTGGCAAGGTGAATGCTGGCGGCGGTGGCATAACCTTCGGCAATACAAAGGGTTTCGCTTGTGCTTCCATTTTTGGCGGCAATGGGGAAAAATCCACCGTCTATTTTACCACCGGCAAGAAAACGCTTGTCGCCGTTTTCGTTAATGAATTGCAATGATTGCGCCTTGCCCTCTTCATTGAATACCGGAACCATGAGCGAACCGTCACGACTTAATTTTACACCCAAAGCCGGTACTTGCTTTCTTTGCAAATACGGGTGGCTGTCGTCAGCGGCTTGTGCTTTAGACAATATGAAAGCGGCTTTGTCGGCGGCTTCACTGTGTCTCTGCTGGCGGTCGGCTTCACGTTGTGTCTTTTCCTTGGCGGCTCGTGCATTGAAGGTACGGCGTTCGGCTTTGGACATTGCGCCTTCAGCTTTGGCGGTGTGCGTTCCGCTCTCTCCGGTACGGTGATTGCACCACCATAGAGAACAAGGCGTATCAAGATGAACGATATAAGCCCCATCTTGCCCGGTCGGCTTGTCAGCGGTTGCTGTGCGGTGTAATTGCCCATCTGTTATAAGATTGTCAGGCACAAGGCCATTTTCCTGCATAATATGTTGGCAGTCGACTAAAAAATTACTCATTCCACGCCTCCCCAAATTCACAAGCGACTGTGTCTAATTTCACCTTGTATCCATGAAAAGAGCAAACGCTTGGTTGCTTAACACCGCGAAAATACTTGCAAAACACACAAATAAAATGTTTGTCTTTTAAGGGGTTTTGTGTATGATGTTCTTGTATTTGATGAACATTTGACCTCATGGTTTTTGCTGTGGGGGTGTTTTGCATTTTAAGCCCCCTCGCTCATATTCTCATTCACAAAGTCCATAAGCCACAAAACAGCGTTTAACCTTGGATAGACGACTTTGTTTCCAGCGGACATCTTCCCGGCAATTCCTCGCTTTTGAGCGTCTCGGTTGGCGATTGTTCCGGCGGCAATGAGATTGCTTTGCGTGGCAAGCTGGTAGCGTGTGCAGAAAGGCGGCAGGTTATCGTGTAAGTCTTTCCATTCCGGCGAAAGGTCAGCTGCTTCAATATTTGTAACTGCAGTTGTCGTTCTCATAAAAAAACCTCCGTGAATTTTTAATTTCACAGAGGATAACTCGTTGTAATACAAAGTAAATGCGTCAACATGCGTCAATATGGGTCAAAGTGCGTCAATGTGCGTCACGTCTCTTTTTTCGTCGTTTTCGGGCAAGAATAGCTGTTCTGCTTTGGCAATTTCTCGACCGTCATTAATCATTCTTTCCGCTGTTTTCTTTGATACATTAAATTGCTGTTCTATTGCGCTTATCTCTTGCGTTTGCCAATATCGCAAATAATAGGCATGGAGCTTCTGATGTTTAAGGGGATTAGTGTTATGAGCTGATTCTAATGCTTTATCCCACGCTTGCCTATTGCTTTGCGCCGGCGGTGATGCGGAATCTGTGGCAACTGCTGGTTTTTGTGATGGCATGTCCGGCCTAAAAACAAGGTCATGCGGCTCAAGTTTTTCCTCAAAAAACATGAGGTTATCGGCTCCATGAAAAGTCCCGTCATAATCATCATTATAGTGCCCAAAAAGAAAAAAACCTCCGGCTTCAAGTGTTGTTTTTTCGTAATTTATAAGCTTAGTACCGGTATAATTTTCATAATATGCGAAAAGACTCCCATCTTTTAAGCAATCCTCAATATGAATGACGACTTCTCTTTCATAAAAACCGTATATTGTTCTTATGTCTGCATAAGTTTTATACTCTTTGTCGTTCCAATACCCCATATTCCCCCCCTATCGCTCAATAAAATGCGTTTCAACGGTCTTCAATACTTGTGCAAGTAAGGTCACCTTTGCTGCCGGAATGGGTCTTTTATTGGCTTCATATTCGCTGATATGCCCTTGAGGTACGCCGATTGCCTTTGCCAGCTCTTTTTGGGTCATGTTTGCTCTGTGACGTAAACCTTTGAGCATACGCCCAATGCGTTCACGTTCGGGAATGGGGGGAATGGTGATAAGTTCATCATCATCGTCTTCTTCTATGATTTCACCGCCCAAACGCTTTACAAGCTCCGTTACAAGCGGCAAGGCATCGCAAGGCAAAGCAATGTATGCATGACTGATAAGTGCATTATTTGTAAGCGACATTTTTTACTCCCATATCAATAAGGTGCTTTTTCTCGTGTGCCCACATATTC
>CAYJJP010000390.1:0-2439 GCA_964370525.1 uncultured Desulfovibrionaceae bacterium
TAAAATACAATTTTTTATACCATTTTATGCTTGACGATATTCTTTTCGGTCAGTATTTAGGATTGATTAGCAAACATTTTTGTGTGAGGTTGCATGTTTTTTGGAAAACATCACATAGTTATCTTTCGAGATGGCGGCGAAGGCAAAAGCAGAAAATTTCGTGTACGGTTTTGGCTCATTTGGCTCATTGTAATAATTGTCTGCGCCTTTATGGTGGGCAATATTTTTCTTTTGAAAGAATTTTATGCCAATAGAGATTTACAAAGTCAAATTGAAGACATGCAAGGCACTATCGATGACCAAACCGCTCAATATATCAGTATTTTAGGAAAAATCCAACAAATATCCCAAGATGTTTTGCGCGTGGAACGCTTTGACGCAAAAATCCGTCACATGCTCGATTTAAATACTAAACTCGGTGCAGTTGAAAAATCCCGCAACGACCAAAATTTGACCTCTTCGCTTCCCTTGCACCGCCCCAATCTCATGGCAAGACGTATGCAAAGATTTTTGCAGCTCCTTGCTGAAGACATCCAACTTGAAGAAGTGAATCAACAAGAAATCCTACAAGCCTTGCGCATTGCCAAGGATAAGCTGTCTACATCTCCGTCCATATGGCCTGTACGCGGCAGAATCAATTCGCACTTTGGATACAGAACAGCACCCTTTGGAGGTGGACGGCGCTTTCATAAGGGCATCGACATCAAGGGCAAGTTAGGAGAACCCATAGTAGCTACTGCCATGGGAACGGTAACTCAAGCCGGATTTGACGGAGCCTATGGCATAGTAGTTAGCATCGAACATGGCGGTGGTTTCGTAACCAAATATGCACACATGCAAGTTGCTACGGTGAAAGTCGGTCAAAAAGTTAAGCGTGGCGATATGATTGGTCGTGTCGGCATGACCGGACGCACCACAGGCCCCCATATTCACTACGAAGTGCGTGTTGGCGGAGTACCTGTTAACCCTATGAAATACATGCTTGATTAGCACTTCAGTGTTCATTTTGGCACAGTGTTTTTTTGTTTTCACGCCAATATAATGACACAGGATAACATTAACACAACACTTGCTTAAAATGAACTTTGATTTCAAACAAATGTAAACTTGGTACATAATTTGCTTAAACAACCTCATTGGATTCATCTTTTAAATTCAGGCGAGGAATGTTATGCATGTACCGACATTACCAAAATCACTTGTATCAAATTTGGCTTCTGCCTTTTATTATACTTGCTATGCCGGCGTTTCAGTCGTACTTGCCATACTACTCGTAGGTTTTGTACCGCAGATAGAAGGCACAGAAATTCGGAGATTTGTCAACAAAGACGTTGCAAAATTACGCCCGGAGGACTATCCGAAGCCTATTTTAGCGCATGGTACATGGTCAATTCGTTCGTTAGCTACAAAAAATGTGTTGAGCTATGATTACGATAGTGAAGCGCAAGCGAAGATCGTTAATCCCAACCAATGGGTTAAATTCTCACCGCACAATATTTCGCTGAACACAACTTTAGGTTACAAAAGCTTTAAACCTAGCGCCATTTCCTTGGGCTTAGTCTTGGCTCTTGAAGCCAACATGCTTGGACATGATGGAATGGGACTGGTAAGCACGAAGCTAAGCCAGCAGGGTGAAATCCTAAACCAACAAGGACTGCCCATACGCTGGGCGCAAGCCACCAATAAACTCTCCCAAAAGCATGGCAGAATTATTCAAAAAGCAACCTTTGATCTTTTATGCGACCTTGGGCGCGCCTCCATAGATACATTCCCTCTCCAGCTACAATCTCACGGCGGCGGCGAGCTTGGCTATGTACCCAAAGTAAGCGGAAGTATTGCCGAACGTGCGCAGCTTTATAAAGCTATTGTGCTCGAAGTCTCGCAAAAGTTTAACGTACGACCATCTCTTGTAATGGCAATAATACAAACAGAAAGCGCTTTTAAGCCGCATGTGGTCAGCCCTGCTCGTGCCATGGGTTTAATGCAACTTCTCCCCGGCACCGCGCGTAGCATGCATAAATATGTATACGGGAAAAGTGCAAACCTTGGCTTTGAACAAATCACTAGCCCCGAAATGAACATTACCCTAGGCGTTGCTTTCATAAAATTGATGATGACTCAATATTTCCATCAAATACAAGACGTTCAATCGCGTGAATATTGTACCATTGCATCATATAATATGGGACCCGGTCGCTTGTTCCCCTTCTTCGGACGCACAAAAAGCGATGCCATTGCCAATATTAACGCCATGAAACCCGAAGAAGTATTTAGTAGACTCGTAACCGGTCTTCCTTATAGAGAAACTCGTGCTTACTTACACCAAGTAAGCGCCCGTGATAAGCATTATAGCGGTATGTAAGGGATTTAAGGGATTTAAGGGATTTAAGGATATACTGATTAATTATTTTTCTGGGGGAAAACCTTTTGTGAACAAAA
>CAYJJP010000391.1:0-2436 GCA_964370525.1 uncultured Desulfovibrionaceae bacterium
TTCGGTGAAAATTATGCCAATGGTATGCTCGTAGTAGAAGAGACATTGACCATTAACGGTGATTCTTTTGCCGGTAATATAATGACCAAAACTCTTAAAAATGAAGTTGCCAATATTGGTTTAAATTTCACTGCCGGTACTCTTATTTTCTCCAGTGAAGCTGCTAGCGAAGACGATGAAGCTGCGAAAAATATCACAGAAAACCTAACCATTTCCGGTGGTGCAATGATCGTAGGTGTTGCTGATGGTGAAGACGGAGTTGCTACCGGAACAACCACATTAGCTGACGGCAAAACCTTAAACATCACTGCCCCCAATGGCCTTGAAGTGGTTAAAGGCGCAACCTTGGATGTCACCATGGGTGGGGTTGAAGGTATTGCTGCCCTTACGGTTGGAACTGCCGGTTTTAGTGACGACAGCCTTGGTACAATTAAAATTGAACATGCAAACCTTGGTTTGGCTGAAAAAGAAGTAACGGATATTATTGGTGAGAATACACTTTCTGACGCATACTCCGGCACATTATTTGTTACAGGATTTGCTGAGGGTGCTACTATTACGTTAAAAGACTATAACGCTCTTCTTAAAAAATTTATCACCGGGAATAATGCTAGTCTAAGGCTTGATGGTGTAAAGTTTCTTGGCGAGCTAGTACTCAATGAATTGAAAAATGGCTCTGCAGCTGATGATAGCGAAGTAACCATAGGCACCGGTGCGGTATCAGAGGGCGGCACTATTACTGCCGGAACTGTGCTCGGTGATGGTTCGACATCCATTACAATTACAGAAGGTTCTACCTTACATATAACCGGTAAAGCCAATGGCGGTGTTTTATTCACCAATAACGGAACCGGAGACATCGCAGTTCAAAAAGGTACCCTAGTACTCGGTAATGCAGATACTGCTTCCACCTTGGCAACCGGTGTAGCCTTGGGTGACAATGCTGCTAACACAGTCGGTGCTTTGAATATCGTTGGTGATGTTAACATGGGTGCCAATGTGATTTCTTCCTTAGGTACCGGTAGCAATACTGTTAACGTTACTAACAGCACGCTCACCGCCGGGTTTAAATTAGACGCTAACGATAACTTGAATGTAACAGCCACGGATAAAGCTACTTCTGCTGCTGCCACCGGAACCTTGGGTAACATTAGCATTAAAGGCGGAACTACTGATGACGCTGACGCAACTGTTAACGTGACCACTGTAGGTGTAAAAGCCCTAGGTGACGTAACCCTTAACAGCGATGTAAGCTCAGCATTCTTGAACGTTGATGCAACCGGTACCGCTGCTGACTTAACTGTGGAAGGCAAAATCACTTCAAATGCAAACAGTGAGATCAACGTCACAGGTGGTGCTACTGCTGATAAAACCGCTACTTTGACCTTGAATAAAGGCGGCGAAATAGCCGGTAACGTGTTAGTACAAAGTGGTGCCGAAGGTGACGCAGCTCTTAATCTTGCCGGCGGTCATTTTACTATTGATAGAGTTGAGCTTAAAAAGGGTCAAAACGATAATGGCGCTCTCAAACTTAGTGTAACTGATGGCTCTGAAGTATCCATCGGCTCTTTATCCGCCACTTTTGGTGTTGTTAATGTTAAGAACGCTAGCGTAAAAGTAATTGATAGTTATGGAAGTAACCACGCTAAGATAACCATTGGTTCTGGCGGTACCTTAGATCTTTCAAATATTTATGTTAACCCTTCAGATATTACAGGCACGCATTTCATTGATGGCGGCACCTTGAACATGGGTAATCTCTCCATTAATTCCGCGAAGTTAGTTGGCGCTAATGATATAGGTGATGTTACGGATGCGCAAATCGGATTTAGTAATACTAGCGGCGGTACATTGATTACTGATACCTTGACCTTAGATAATGCCGATGGCATGATTAAATTTGGCCAGACTAAAATGACCATACAAACCAAAACCCTTGCAACACCTGACCTTACCGATGCGAATAATGCTGTAGTGCTTGGCGCCGGACAAAATATGGTATTCTCCGGCGGCGGTGCAATCCAAACGAACCTCACTGCTGATGGTGGTAAAGTCGTAATCGGCCTTGAAGCAGGTGAAGATGGAACAGATACTGATGCCGTGACCACCAAACTTGATGCAAGTAAAACATTGACTATTCTTACTGCTGGCGGCTTGTATGTGAAAGAAGGTAATCACTTAGATACTTCACACGGTTTTTTGAAAGTTGAAGAAGGCGGATTTGCTCAAGGCGGTACCGGTCAGTTGAAAGTTAGAGGAATAGATTTTGGCGGATTTACTGTTAGTGAAGAAGGTGTAGTAAGCAAGGTATCCGGTGAAGTGTCAGTAAATGATAAATACTTTGGCGACCTTGTGATTTTTGATGGAAGTCTTGCTACTATAAAAATCACCCTTGATTCTTATAATGATTTCTTGGTAGATGGTAGCAGTGCCCTT
>CAYJJP010000392.1:0-2431 GCA_964370525.1 uncultured Desulfovibrionaceae bacterium
CATATTCTTCTAGTAAATGCGAGCTATTAACACCACTTCGCACTTTCCCCTCATGTAGCCAGTACACACTATCGCACCCTTCCACCGTGCTTAAGCGATGTGCGACCATTACAATGGTTAAGTCTTTACGCAAACTCAAAATAGTCTCTTGAATTTCTGCTTCGGTGGCACCGTCAAGGGCAGAGGTAGCCTCATCAAAGAGCAACACGTCCGGTTGTGTATAAAGCGCTCTGGCAATGGCCACGCGCTGCACTTGCCCGCCGGAAAGACGCATACCTCTGTCGCCAAGCATGGTGTGTATGCCATCGGCTAAGTCATCAATAAAGTCCATGGCAGCAAGCTCACAACATTTTTTCACTCGCTCTTCGTCAATAGCCTTACCCCAATCACTAAAGCCCACATTTTGCGCAAGGGTGGCATCCATTATGTAAGGACTTTGTGGGACATACCCAATGCTCATATAGCCGGGGGCAGACGCAACTCTTGCACCATCAATAAATATATCCCCTTGGGTGGGAGGTAAAAGCCCTGTGAGCACGCCAACCAGCGTACTTTTTCCGGCGCCGGATAAACCCACAAGCCCCACCATGCTCCCCTTTTTTATGTGTAGATTAATGGCATCAAGTGCTTTTTTTTCTGATTGAGGGTAGGAAAAGACCACGTCTTTTAATTCAATACCTTCATGCAAGGCATATTTGTGAGTATTTATCTCTTCTTGCTCAATATAAAAATTATTTTGTATGATTTTTTCCGCATAGGCAAAAAAGGTTTTCATCTGCAATACGGCGTGTACACATTTGTTCATATTGGGCAAAAGCCGCCAAGAAATACCTCCCATAAGGGTTACGGTGCCGGTAATCAGAGCTATGCTACTACCTTGCCATTGTAAAATTATGACTGTACAAAGGAGCATCATAAAACCCAAAGACTCTAAAATCCACAAAGGTGTGTGCGGATAAGTTTGTTGCATGGCAAATACTTTAGGGAATTTTTTTCCAATTTCCATATATTGCTCATAAAATTTTTGTCTTTGGTTATAAATATGTACTTCTCGCATACCTTGTAAGGCAAAATGTGACAATTTATCTGTTTCCACTTGAATATCTACAAGTTCATCTCCAAGCGTGTGTATTTTTTTCTGTGTAACAACATAAGTCAGCACACCAATAACCCCGCAAGTGCCGAAAAGTAAAAGGGAAATAAGCGGGGACATGAGAAAAGCCACGAGCAAAAGGCAAAACATAATGATACCATAACTCGCTGCATTAAATGCTGCATGGAGAAAAAGCATCATCTGCACACGCCATGTTAACTGTGTTTGCAATTCCGCTGTATTTTGCAATAAATGCCATCTATAGGGAGCGAATAAATATTTTTTGAACATATGAAAATTAATGTTCCAAGCCAAAGTTTGTGCAATGTTCAATTGTTTATAGGTGATATATGCCGTCATAATATTTTTACAAATGGCCGATACGGTCACCAGTAACAGTGTAAGCATAAGCATACCAATGGTGGGAGGCACGCCTTCAGGAAAGGGAATGTGCGGCACAATGTCTTTAATAATTACCATATTGAGCAATGTCTGCGGTGCAGCCAATGCCACGCCCATGAGCGAAATCATGCCTGCAAGGGCAAGCTCAAAGAATATGACCAAAATCATACCTAAAATAAGCCAAATAATTTGTTTTTGATGCTCGGCGGGAAGTATTGCGTAGGTGGTCTTGGTAAGTTCAAGGGTTGTCACGGCTGTTCCTTGTTATTCTATGTTATATTAAATGCTTGTAACATTACTTTACATTTACAGAGCAGTTCCTTCTGTATAGTTGCGTCTTTAACACGAGATTATGCAGATTGTCAAAGGAGGTCATCTCAAGCATTTATTGATGAAACAAGCAAAACTGTACTTTCAGCCTTAGTACGCACTAGACAATTTCTAAGCTTGGGGCATACTTCGTCGATGGAAAAAATTAAAATTTTCGGATATTTCAAATAATTAGGAAAAAACTATTTATCGAATATTTGCGAAGATATGTTTAGCTTTTTTGCAAAAATTTACAACAAAAACTCACAAATTATTTGACAAAAAGAGTGAATTTAGATACTTTTCTATATCTTTCTTTGTGAAAAAGAACTTGCCCCATTTTTAACTATGCTGTGTTGGGCTTGCTTTTTTAGAGCATATAAAATTACATATTGTCTTACACCGAAGCATTTGATGTATTATTTTAATACTTAAGCTTTCTACATAGAACAATGCTTATAATAAAAATAATATATGCAACAACAACTGCTCTGAAATATTTGTTTTATTGTATTGTTTTTATAATATCACTATTAATAAATAAAGATCAAGGAATTGATATTTTGGTAATACCATGGAAGCACTGGAAAAAGTAAGTATTATTTTAAGTTTATTCAGAAACAACTC
>CAYJJP010000393.1:0-2418 GCA_964370525.1 uncultured Desulfovibrionaceae bacterium
TGAGTTGCGAGAAAGTGAAAATGCCGAAGGGACATATTATTCACAAGACAGTACCTTGTTATTTCGCAAAACACAAAGCATTGAACCGCAGATTTTTGCCGGCGGTAGTGGCTGCATAGTGTGTCGTGAATATTTTAAGCCGGATAATGGCGGTATGTTGACCTTTGAAGCCGACAGATTGTGCGGCAATGCACGAGTAAGGGGGGAATAGCTATGGTAACAGAAAGACAATGCCAAGGTACATTGGTGATCAACACAACAAAGAAAGGCGCCAAGGAATATAAGGCAAAATATACTAATCTTAAAGGAAAAGACGTAGACATGGCGATACAGCCTCAATACCGTGCCTTTAACGAAAGTGAAGCCGAAAATGGCGATTCCATTATTATTTTGCATGATGAAAAAAATACCATGTGTGAAGTGCAAATTGTAGGTAAATCCAAGAAACAACTTCAAGTCCCTGAACCTAAAAACACGGTAAATCATGGGAAAAAACAATTTGGATATGGGCAATCACGCGCCACCAACGCTACAAAGACTGCCGCACAAGCTAGACTTGAACCAGCCACATCACCCTATAATTTTATCCCGCAGAATAGAGTTTTGTGGGTAAAAAATCACACAGCTGACGAAAGGCGGTATTCCGGTACGCTTACATGTTCTCTTGAAGCTTTGCGTCCTTTATTAGTCAGTGGTGCTGACCCCAAAAAATCAAAAGAAGCAACCCAAAATGCTTCACAAGACGAATATACACAAAGACATTTTTTTATGGTTGACGGTTGCCCCACCATCCCCGGCTCAAGTCTTAAAGGTCTGTTACGCAGTTTGGTGGAAACATTATCGTGCTCTGACCTTGTGCCCATAAATAAGCGGAAACTTTTTTGGCGCAATATTGATGATAAAAATTATTATATGCCTAAATTGGTAGACAAACAGAAAGCCGGATTTTTAATTCGTAAAGGGGCAGATTATTTTATAGAACCTGTGGAATACACAAAGGTG
The DNA here is from genome assembly GCA_964370525.1 of uncultured Desulfovibrionaceae bacterium. GTDB lineage: Bacteria > Desulfobacterota > Desulfovibrionia > Desulfovibrionales > Desulfovibrionaceae > CAYJAD01. The sequence continues at coordinate 1,003 of CAYJJP010000393.1, forward strand.
CGCATTGGTTCCCCAAAAAATTCCCAAAAAGTGCGAGTGTGTACGGGACCTATGCCCAAGAAAAAACATGATTATGATTTTGAAAAAAAAAGCTCGGGAAAATCCTTGCTTGTTCCGGACGAAATTATAGATGCTTTCTTTTTGCAACTTACACCCGCTCAGAAAAAACTGACAGAAACGCAATACAACATAAAGGCGGATGCTTTGCAAATGGGTGAGCGTTTGCCGGTCTTTTACATTACCTCAGACCATGAAAACGTGGATTTTTTGGGTCTTGCAAAGTTTTTCCGTTATCCAACGCAAAACACCGTGGAGGATTTAAGCAAAAATTTGTACACAGAGAATGGGGGAAAACTTGAAAATGCCATGGACTTTGGCTCACGGCTTTTTGGCTTTACAACAAAAAAACAGAGTCAATGTGGACATGTGTCAGTGCAAGCAGCTATTTTTCCATCACAAAGCCAAATAACTAGCACAAAGCCAACTGTTTTAGGGCAACCGCATGAAACTTGCCTTGCTCACTATCTAAAGCAAGATGCACATAAAGTTCGTACCATGAAAGAGAATACTCAACGCTTGGATATAAAAACTATGGCCAATTATAATGAGGGTGGTGTACTTCGTGGCAGAAAGATGTTTTGGCATCGTGATGTGGAAATGGTTGCACCACCCAATGAAAACAAAAAAGTGGCTTGCATACTACACCCATTGGAAAAAGGGGTAAAAACCACGTTCATCATCCATCTTCATAGTATTACACTTATAGAACTTGGCGCCATATTGGAAGCCATTACTCTTTCCAAAGGACATGCCCACAAACTTGGTATGGGTAAACCTCTTGGGCTTGGCAGTGTGCGACTTGACATTGCAGATCACGAAATCCATGAGGATGCCGTTCATTATCAGGATTTGTGCGGACGGTGCGAGGCTTTTTTTAGCAAAAATAACACACACTCTACGTTAAATTTGGACGACAAGGCTTTGCAAGAAGCTAAAAACGCTTTCCGCTTGTGGGTTTTGCACAATTTTGATAAAATCCATGCCGTACCTGATGATTTTGAGAAATTAGAACATATTGAAGCGCTCAGAGCCATGATGAACTATGAAAAACGCCCTAAAAATACGCATACGCAATACATGAGCGTGGACGCATTCAAGGATAAACGTATTTTAGAGAGCGTAGAACAGTTGGCAAAAAGGGTTTTGCCCTAAAATTAATTTTTTAGAACAAAAAATGAGCTTGTGTAAATATATCTACATGTAAATAACTGTAAGAATGAAGATGTGAAAAATATGAAAAAACGTGTACATGTAAAAGGATTGTCGCCGGTGCTCAAAACCTATCTTTTCGGATTATCGAAAGAAACACTGCTCAATGAAATATACAAGCTTATGGTAGACCTTCCGCAGGTCAAA
>CAYJJP010000394.1:0-2416 GCA_964370525.1 uncultured Desulfovibrionaceae bacterium
TGTCCGGAGTTTTCTCCATTGACCACAAGAGGAATGTCAAATTTATCCGCAATAATGTATACTGAAGAGTGTAAGGTGTATTCTAGAACTCTATTAGGATTAAGCACGGAAAAAAAGTCTTTTCGCAAAAGCTTACGAACAATGTGTGGATTAGCGCGCATTGATATGACGTCGAAACCCAATCGCTTAATATTTTCAATGTTTGCAATGCCTTCTTTGGTGTTGTCATTGGCCTCAGAGGAAACTAATAAAGGTCGTAAACCAATGGTGTCACGCATGTATAGTGCTTGGCGGGTGGAGTCTTTGCCCCCAGAAACGCCTATTACACAATCATAGCAGGATTTTTGCGCTTTTGCCCATGCTGAGATTTCTTCTAACTGTGCATGACGCTGTTTCCAATCAATGGTCTTTTTCTCTTCTTCCCAAAGGCAAGCGCCACAAACGCCGTTGTCATCAAAATAAATTCCCGGGACAGTATCTACTTGAACACAATTTTTGCAATATTTCATATTTTCATCACCGTTAGTTGTTAAAAGTTGCTAAAATGGTAGTCATTTCTGTACGACTTAGGTTAGCCCAAAGTGGTAATGTGAGTATTTCCTGAAATGCTTTTTCTGCCACCGGGCAGAGGCCTTTTTTATAACCGAGTTGCTGGTAATATGGATGCAAATATACGGGCATATAGTGCACGTTGACACCTATTCCTGCTTTTCTCAATTCTTTGAATTTGCTATCCCTATGTTCTATTCGCACTACGTAAAGATGGTAAGCATGAAGAATATTTTTATCCTTAAGCAAAGGTTTAACGTTGGTACCGGAAAAGGCAGCATCATAGGCTTGTGCTAAGGCATTTCTTTGTTTAATCCATTGGGGTAATTTTTTTAGTTGATTGGAACCAAGGGCGCATTGAAAATCTGTTATGCGATAATTAAAACCAAGCTCATGCATTTCATAATGCCACCCTCCCATACTTTCGCGTTCTGCAGCTGTGCTGGTGATGCCATGGCCTCTAAAATGGCGCATTTTTTTTGCATACTCTGCATTATTTGTTACCGCCATTCCACCTTCGCCTGTGGTTATATGCTTTACCGGATGAAAACTAAAGACTGTGATATCCGCTAAAGTTCCCACTTTGCGTCCTTTATACTCGCTGCCTATGGCATGACAAGCATCTGCCACAAGGGCAAGTTTGTATTTGTTTGCTATGGCGCGCAAAGTATCCCAATCACAAGGCTGGCCTGCATAATCTACTGCGATTATAGCTTTAGTTCGAGGGGTAATGGCTGCTTCAACACTGTGTGGATTAAGAAGGAGAGTGTCTTCAAAAACGTCAGCAAAAATAGGCGTGGCAGCACAATAGAGCACAGCATTGGAGGTTGCCACAAAGGTAATGGGAGGAACAATAACTTCATCGCCCTGTGAGATGCCAAGAGCATGCATAGCCATGTGCAAAGCAGCTGTGCCATTGCAAACAGCTATGCCATGTTTTGTGTTTGTAAATGCACATACATCGGCTTCAAAGCGCGCTACGGCAGGTCCCGTGGTAAGATAGTCTGACTGTAAAGTTTGAATAACCGCTTGTATGTCGTCGTCTTCAATGCTCTGCCGTCCATAAGGAATAGTAGGTTGTATCATTTTTCATTTCCAAAGTGTGTTGCTAGCACAGAGCATTCTTTACGGAGTACGGGTATTCCCCGTATAATGGGATATATCCTGCCGGATTGCTCTGAAAATAAAAAAGTTTCATCATGTAAAGATAACGGGGTTTTTGTCACAGGATCCACAAAATGAGGCGTGTTTTGCGCTACGGCATTTTTGGTTACAATGAAAACAGCCGTGGCATTATCTGGTGATAATTGGTTTTTTAGTAATTCGCAGCAAGTGAGGTTGGCTCCTAGTTCTTGAATAATATAAGGAAGATTACGTATATATCCGTGCTGTTCCATACGTCTTTGCTGTTCAGCATTTCCTAATTCCCAAGATGGTTCAAAAAGAGCTAAGCCAAGACGAGACACACGCAACAATTCTTTTAAGAGCACTTTTTCACGCCCATGATTTGGTTCAAGAGAGTGAGATGTTGTTACTACGTCTATGGAGTTGTCAGGTAATGGAATATGTTCCATGTCCGCTGTAAAACATTCAGGACTATGCCCGGTTTTTTTTTTATAAAACTGTATTCCTTTATAAAGCCTGCTCCAGCTGATATCAAAGGCATAAAATGTTTTGATTTGAGAAGATAAATGTGTAAAATGAGCTAAACTTGTAGCGGTAAGTTCGCCACAACCGCAATCGATTAAAGTTGTTGCAGTAGGGAAGCAATTTTTAATAAAGGCAGATTTTTCTTTGCAATACTCTTGCGCAAAAAAAGGGCTTTTATTGTAAGATTCAATATAGCTACCGGCCTGTAAATCGTAGC
>CAYJJP010000395.1:0-2404 GCA_964370525.1 uncultured Desulfovibrionaceae bacterium
GAAAGCACTTTCGCCGGAATTCATGGCACAGACCCAAGCACCGTCAGCAAGGGCACGCTCAACCTCACCGGCGATACCAATACCGAAGGCAGAATCTTAAGCCAAGGCGATATTACCGTTAACACAGCCGATGGCGCAGCGGATGCCACTCTAAACCTTGGTTATGATGGAACAAAAGCTGAAGCCAGCGACGGCGGTGTTGTGCAAGGTGATTTGACACTCAATGACGGCAAAATCAATATTTATGGTACGAAAGACGTCACTGTTGAGGGTAAGACTACAATTTCCGGCGGTGAATTTACTGTTCAAGCTGATGCCGTTTTCAAGGCCAATGATATTACCATAAATGATGATGGTGGTATTTCCGGTGGACAATTCATCATTGACTCTGCCAATGTGACGGCAAATACAATCAATCAGAATTTCGGCAGCATACGGGTCTCCTCAGATACCATTGCCTATGATGCACAAACAGGACTTGGCATTAAAGAACTCAATATTGCTAATACTGACGCAGTACTTTATATTCAAAATAATGTCACATTCAATGTTGGGACTGTAAACTTTGCAGGTGATGAAATTAACCTTGGTTTTAACGCCGGTACGCTTGCCGCCAATACTATACACTTAAATAGCAACACAGGCACAAGAATTACATCAGGTAGCATTGAAAGCAAGGAATTCACTGCTGATTCTGCGCTCACGCTTAGTGGCGGTAATCTCACCATATTGAGCAATGAAACACCCGCTGATAACAAGACTAACGAATGGACAGCGACATATGATTTCACTGTGACCGACGGTGTATTTTCTGTGAAAAGCAGCGCCGTGGTTGATTTATCGTCGGTAGATTTCAATGCAACTTCAGTTGACGGCACTTTACAATCAGAACGAGGCAGTAATATTAAAGTTGACCTTGGTACTGTTGGCTTGAAAGCTGACGGAACTGACAGCAACGAAAGTGCTACTGTTGTTGCCGGTGATACTGATGCGGTGACGGGAGTAACAACGGGCGGCGCCAATGTGCAAAACTTACTCGGCACTGTCACCGTTATGGGTTTGGATAAGAAAACCATTGACTTTGAAACTGACGGACTCGATGATTCATTATACGTGAACCTTAATGCGCATGGACAAAATTCTTTTGGTGCTAAAGCCAATATTATTTATGATAACATTTTCTTTAACAATACAGAAAAACTCAATACCGATGAAGTCACCAATAAATCAGGCTTTGGTAATAGCGTAATCACCTTTGATGAAAATAATAATAATACAAAAACAGGCACACTCAATGTGGGTGCTGTTTTGGGCGACGAAGGTGAAATCTTAACAAAAGATCATATTACCCTCACCGGTAAAATTCTAGACGAAGATGGGAACGCTAGCTATCCCGAAACTATCTTTGCCGGTAATATTGATGGTAAGGACGGCGTGGACATTGGAAATGCCGATAGTCTTACCAAGGGAAAGATTGGCGGTTATGTAGAAACTCAAGGCGACTTATCATTGATCAATGTGGAAGTTGGCGGTGATATTACGCAAGGTTCAAATGGCGCAGCTGCAACCGGTACAGCTCTTATTAAAAACGTGAGCGCCAAAGATGTGACGTTAAATAATAGCTCCGGTTCTATTATTGAAGGCGACAATGAGTTTACGAATCTAAATGCCAATGGCGGTGACGTACAGCAAATGGGCGGTACAACCAAGGTCAGTGGCACGGTGACCATTGCTAATAATGTTGACTATGATCTTATAGGCGGTGCAGTCTTAAATACTAATAAGCTTATTGTAAACAGTACCAATGAAGTTATTAATATAGGCTTGAGCGGCGATATTTTACCATCAGGCTTAATAGTTGAGTCCATGCAACTTAATGAAAATTCCTTGCTTGCAGATCCGGCGTGGAAAGATGGCGTAAATCTCATCGAGCAAGCTTCCTATGTGTATATAGGCGGATTTATTAACAATGACATTGACGGCACACTTATAGCCGGTCAAAATTCCCTCGTTGTGCTTGGCTCCACCGATACGCAATGGGCACTTCAGGCTTTCAATGATTCCGGTCTCACGTGGGGCAATGGCGCAGGTGAGATATCTTCTGCTCTTTTCATCAAGAAAGCTCAAGTCTTAGACGCAACGCAAGGCGGCATTTTAGTTGATGGTGCGGTGAGAGCCGATAACTTCGGAAGCCCCGAAAAAGCCGGAAATTCTGTGACTATAACTAATAATTCCGCTACCTTTGCGGCAAATTCCTTGCTGGTGGTGGATGCCGGCGAAAATGGTGTGGGCATGGACAATGCGCAAGCTGCTCTCTCGGCTAACGGCAATGCCATACTCACCATTGAGAGCGGTGCAAAATTGCACATTGTTGACGGTACGGACGGCGTTTTGACGGTGCTTT
>CAYJJP010000396.1:0-2400 GCA_964370525.1 uncultured Desulfovibrionaceae bacterium
AGTATCAACAAGAATAGAAATATTTGTTTTTACACGTATTACCTAGGGAGGTCGCATGGATGTCGTTTTATTGTCACGGTTACAATTTGCAGTAGCCGTTTTTTTTCACTTTGTTTTTGTACCACTTACGCTTGGACTTTCCATCCTACTCGTATGGATGGAAACGCGTTATGTGCGTACCGGTGATGAATTTTGGAAAAAACAATGTCAATTTTGGGGAAAGCTTTTTGTTATTAACTTCACGTTGGGTGTGGTGACAGGCATAACTTTAGAGTTCCAATTTGGCACCAACTGGTCACGGTATTCTGAATATGTGGGGGATATTTTCGGTTCCTTGCTGGCAGTGGAAGCTACCGTAGCCTTCTTCCTTGAATCTACCTTCATTGCCATTTGGGTTTTCGGATGGAAAAAAGTTAGTAAAAAAGTTCATTTATTTGCTATCTACATGGTTGCTTTGGCCGGTAACATTTCGGCAGTGTGGATTATTCTTGCCAATGGCTGGATGCAAAATCCCGTTGGCTATGTCATTCGCAATGGTCGAGCTGAGCTTGAAAGCTTTCTTACTGTTATAACAAATCCTTATGCATGGGGTCAGTATTTCCATACTGTTATTTCTTGCTGGATGTTAGGCGGATTTTTTGTGCTTGGCGTGTCTGCATGGCATCTTTTACGCAAAAATCAAGTACCGTTTTTCTCAGCTTCATTCCGCATGGCAGCACCCTTTACCTTAGTTCTCGCCTTATTAGTCGGTGCTACCGGCCACCATCAGGGCGAAGTTGTTGCAAAATATCAACCGGCTAAGCTTGCTGCCATGGAAGCGTTGTGGGAGACGGAAAAAAATGCCCCCATGCACTTGCTTGCATGGCCAAACGCCGAAGAAGAAAAGAATGACTTTGAAATGCTAAGCATTCCCGGCCTTGCTTCTTTTCTTTCTTATGGCAACGCTGAGGCCGAAGTAAAGGGCTTAAAAGAGTTTTCCAAGGAAGATCGGCCGCCGCTTTTAATCACATTTTTATCGTTCAGAACTATGGTTGGCTTGGGAACGATTTTTATTTTACTAAGCTTCATTGCTTTTTGGCAAAGAAAACGTGACGAAAATATGAGCCCGTGGCTCATGCGCTGCCTTGTGTGGTGCATACCGCTACCCTACATTGCCATCATGCTTGGTTGGGCCGTGGCTGAAGTAGGACGCCAACCTTGGATCGTATATGGGCTTATGCGCACGTCTGATGCCGTTTCACCGGTACCCGCAGGAAATGTGGCTATCTCACTGGTGGCTTTTATTGTGGTCTACACCATGCTCGGTCTTGTGGATATTTATCTTTTACGGAAAAACGCCATTAAAGGCCCAAAGGAATAAGGGGTTGATATGTTAGAAACAACTTGGTTCGTACTCTGGGGCCTTTTATGGGCTATATACTTCATTTTGGACGGCTTTGACTTGGGACTGGGTACGCTATTGCCCTTCTTAGCCAAGGATGAACACGAAACACGAGTAATTTTCAATGCCGCAGGCCCCTTTTGGGACGGCAATGAAGTTTGGCTGATTACCGCCGGTGGCGTAACATTTGCTGCTTTTCCCAAAGCCTATGCAGTTATGTTCTCGGCCTTGTATGCCCCCTTACTCATCATTCTGTTTTCATTGATTTTCCGCGCTGTATCTTTCGAGTTTCGTAACAAAGAAGATCACCCCTTGTGGACAGCAATTTGGGATAAGGTGCACTTTATCTCCAACATCATCCCGGCCATATTGTTCGGCGTTGCTTTTGCTAACCTATTTATGGGAATACCCATAGATGGTGATGGTGTTTATCACGGCGATTTATTAAAGCTTTTAAATCCCTATGGTATTGCTGGCGGCGTGTTTTTCTTGGTGATGTTCTCGCTGCATGGCGCTCTATGGTTATCGTTTAAAGCCGAAAACGGATTGCAAACCCGTGCAGTGAGCGCCGCCATTTTGCTTTGGCCCATTATGCTCGTATTGTTGGTGGCCTTCCTCGCACTCACAGCCTATTATACCAATATCTTCGCTAACTACCTAGAAAATCCAATACTATTTGCCGTACCTGCCATCGCCTTGGCTGCCCTCATAGGCCTTCGCGTTATGCTCAATCAAGGCAAACTCATTTTGGCATGGGCATGCAGCGGATTGTATATTTTAGGCGTAACCTTTTTCGGAGTGCTAGGCATGTTCCCCGGAATCATCATCTCAAACATAGATCCGGCCTTTACCGTAACAGCCTACAATGCAGCCTCAAGTCCCCTAACCTTAAAGATTATGCTCGGTGTTACGCTGGTAAGCATACCCGTCGTGCTTGCCTATCAAGCATGGCTCTATACAATCTTTTCAGGTAAGGTGACTGCTGAAGAACTTGAAGACGAACACGCTTACTAATTAGT
>CAYJJP010000397.1:0-2390 GCA_964370525.1 uncultured Desulfovibrionaceae bacterium
CTGAAACGTCCGATGAAAAAGTGCGCCGTAATAATGCTCTGATTTGGGTTAAAAATCTTGCAAGCAAATCTCCAAAATTACTTAATAAAATCACATGGGAACAAAAACCGGATGAAATTACCGAGGAACATTGGAAAGATCTTCATGCCGGAGCTATATTTTTTAATACTCGTGAAGCCGCCATTGAAGTGCTTGACGCTTTGGAGGCATACATGGGTAATATTGCAAAAGGTAGCTATTTTTCCTTTTCTACGCCTCCAAATAAAACGGAATTAGAAGCTGTTTTTAATAAAGTAGAAATATTACAGGATTTAACTACAAAATATTTAGCTTTTAATCATGCCAATGTTGATGCTCATAAATTCTGCAAAGAGTGTACGCAAGTAAACTACTTAGATGTTTTACAAAGTCTCGTTAAAAGAGATGGTGTTGTTTTAATGTTAGACGAAGATAGAGTAAAAGCTGGCCCAGCATTTCAAGGTGTGCTCAATGCATTGTCTCCAAAATTTTCCGCTACTGATGAGAATGACGAAGAAAATTCTCTACAGTCTGAAAATATTCCTATACCTGAAGGTATTTCTTATCGTGTACGCAATTTATATTTATTAAACCTTGATATGCAAGGCAAATTAGATGAATGGTTACAACAAAAAGGTGGTGGGGGTGATGAATGAGTAATCCATCAAAAAAAACTCTTTCTTTGGCTGAGCATTTTGACGCACCGGATGATTATCTTGGGCATTTTGGGTGGATATGTGGCTATTCTGCGGATGAAGCATTTCTTAATAACGCTGCAACTCAATTTACAGGACGTACAAAGGCGCAAAGAGCACATTGGGGACATATTGCCCTTGTGGTAATGCTTGATCCAAGTAATAAACCAATATCTTTGTTAGAAACACCAAGTGTAGCACATGTTTTATTAAATGAAAATTCGATAAAGCCTTTTCGCCTTCTTCATGCTAAGGTTGCTTTGCTTGGCTTTCGACATCAAGAACATCATGATCAATGGAAATTGCGTTTACTTGTTTCCACTGGCAATTGGACACGGCAAACTGTGGAAGAAAGTATAGATTTAGTTTGGCGAATTGATATTTCAAGTGAAGATTTAAAGAGTAAAAATCAACCAGTTGAACAATATTGTACAGAAATAAAAGCAAGTTGGAATTTCCTGTCATGGCTTCAAGGGTTCTTTGATTTTAGATTAGCCAAACATAATGCTGCCGATGATCCAACTAAGGCTATGCACATAGTTCAAACATGGGTTGAACTATGCATAAAAAAAGCAAAAGGGAAATCATGTTTTTTTGATAATAGAAAAGCACCGTTATTAAATCAGCTTACAGGGAAAATAAAAAGTAACAATGAAACAAAGAGAAATTATTTAGCCATGGGGTCTGGTTTCTATGAAGGAACACAAGACAATGGGAACATGCCCCATGTACCTATGAAGATTATCGAAAGCCTTAAAGCAGAGAATTTACTCACAAAGAATCCTGAAATTGATATATTCGTTAATCCCAACGCATGTCAAGCAATAGCCAGTACAATAGATATATTGAGCGAAAATAATATTACAGTGCGCCCTGCAACAGTTTCAGAAAAAGTTTTTGGAAAGCATACACGAACTTTGCATGCCAAGTTTCTTTTTGGTGCAAATTATCGCGAGGATTCAAATAATTGCACAAGCTCTTGGATTTATTTAGGTTCAGGAAATTTGACTAATCCAGGTTTTATTCAAAAAACGAGTTCAAGCGGGGGAAATCTTGAGGCTGGAGTAATCTTCTTTCCAGATACTCTTCATTGGAATTATGACAAGAACGTTTCACATAGTCAGGTTGTTTCAAATCTTTTGCCTATTCAATGGGATGAAGAAGTAGAAAGTGATAGTAGCAATCTGTCCGCTGGAGCAGACTGGGAACCTAGTGAAGATAAATTTTTTGCACCTCCAATCACTTTTCTTTTATGGAATTCTAATGATACTGGCGGTGAGTTACAGGTTGCAGACGATGCGCCAGAGGACTTTTGCGTTCTTTCTGGTAGTAATGAATGCCCTAAGAGTAACACAGGTTTTCAGTGGTACGGCGAGCAACCTCGGGAAGTAACTATTAAGTGGGATAATGGCAGTAAGACAGCTAAAATTCCAGTTATTGATAAGTATGGTCGTATTGCAGCCACAGCATTACCAACCCTTGATATTGAGGAAGCATGGTGGCAATTAGACTCTTTTCCTGTTCCATCTAACGACGATGAGGATGACGATGATATTATTTATACTGAAGATGGTGCTATAAGCAAATCGCAAGCATCTTCTCTAGCTATAAAGACGTATCCCATACGCCAAATGATGGAACACATAGAAAATATAGCATTAAAGCAAACGCAGCTTA
>CAYJJP010000398.1:0-2388 GCA_964370525.1 uncultured Desulfovibrionaceae bacterium
CAATGGGAAGGTGAGGCTGACGCTGGGTGTAGTAAGAACCTTCTGCAACAACCATGTTGGGGTCATCGAAGAACTTTGCTGTATCTTCGCCTTTTTCAAGACCTTGCTCGAAGTAAAGGTTAGGAGTTCCGGGATGAATTTCAATGGCGCTTGGATCCATGGCGTCATGGGCATTCATGTATTCGGGTAAAAGTTCAAGGTCAAACTTTACTTTTTCGGCGGCAGCACGTGCATTGCACTCGCTGTCGGCACAAACGATGGCAAGAGCATCGCCATATTGGAAAATCTTGGTATCGTTCAAGATAGGACGATCCCAGCCGTCACCCTTATTGGTTGGGAAGGTAATAAGGCCGGTAATGCGGTTTTTACCTTTAACGTCTTTGTGGGTAAGTACACGGTGTACACCGGGCATTTTTTCAGCTTCGGAAGTGTCAATGCCCTTGATGTTGGCATGAGATACTTTTGCTTGAGCAATGGCAAGGTGTAAGGTGCCAAAAGGCATACGATAAGCAGCATCAGCACCAAACTCGGCTGTGCCAAGGATTTTTGCCATGGAACCCGGACGGGTGAAGCCTGTGCCCCAAATGCGACCGTCGGCAGGTACTTTGTAGGTGATGTCGTCAAAAGTTTTTTCGCCGCGCATAACAGCAGCAGCATCCATAACAGCATCAACTAATGGCTGATAGCCTGTGCAACGGCATACGTTTTTGTGTTTTTGGAACCACTCACGCACTTCTTCACGGCTTGGGCTTTGGTTTGCATCAAGCAAAGCCTTGGCAGAAACGATGAATCCTGGGGTACAAAAACCACATTGAGCTCCACCATGGAAAAGCCAAGATTGTTGTAATGGATGTAGATTTTCCTTGGTACCAACGCCTTCAAGAGTGGTGATGCAAGCGCCATCAGCAACACGGCTCATTTTGATGATACAGGAACGAGTTACCTTACCGTCAACGATAACAGAACAAGCGCCACATTGGCCTTGACCGCAACCAACTTTTACGCTGAGCAAGCCCAACTGGCCGCGAAGTACGTCGGAAAGTTTTTCGTTCTCATCTACGAGTAGTGTTTTGGTTACACCATTCACAACAAGATTTTTAGAAATCATTTTTTTCTTCTCCTCATGGTAGAATTTTACGGAATATTCCATTTAGATATCATAAGACCTTTAAACCCTTCTCCCGTATGTCTTTTTGCGGACAAGGATAGAAGTGTTTTCTTGATATTACGAACCCTTACCAAAAGCACATACGGGATATTGGCAGTGTTTGCACGAAGCGCAATAACCGCCATGTCCAAGCATGGCAATATCTTGTCTTGTTATATTAAGTCCGGCCAAAAGGCGCGGGACAACAATATCAAAAATGCTGGCTCGATGATACATCACACAACCGGGAAGGCCTAATATGTGTGCATCGTCAAGTTTGGCATGTAAAAACATGGCACCCGGAAACACAGGCGCGCCATAGGACGTTATCTGTGCGCCGCTTTTACGAATGGACAAGGGGGTGCGATCGTCGGGATCTACGGACATACCACCGGTAACCGCAATAATATCTGCGCCTTGCGCCTTGAATTTTTGTATAGCCGCTACGGTGAGTTCCACATCGTCGCTGGTGAATTCTTGCCCTAAAAATGTGGCATCATAGACGGAAAATTTCTTTTCTAAGATGGGACCAAAGCTGTCTTTGATGCGTCCATGGTAAATTTCGCTGCCGGTGGTGACAATACCCACACGCGGTTTTTTGAAAGGCAGTACACGGATGATGGGGTGAGTAACTAAACTTTCGAGATGCTTAATTTTATCTTCTTCGATGAGCAAGGGGATAATGCGAGTTCCGCCTATGGCTTGAGCTTTTTGCACTTCTTGCAGTGAATGAATGGTCGCAACTGATATTTCATCCAAGCAGTTTACGTCCATAAGTTTTTGTGCATCAATTTGCACAAGCCCATGGCATCCGGCAAGAAAATTTATGCGTCCTTCTGAAATGTCAGAAAAAGATATATTTTCGCCACAAATGGCGTTGGCTATGCGTTCAGCTGCATCATTTTCGTGTAAAATGCCATCTATTGCTTCGTAAACATAAATGTGTTCTTTGCCAACCCTAAGCAGTGTAGGGACATCTTCAGCAGTAATCACGTGCCCTTTTTTGAAAACGGGGCCTTTCTTTCCATCAACAACAATTTCAGTAATGTCATGACACAAAATATTTCCCACAGATTCTTCAACGGGAAAACTTTTCATACATCGGTCAACCAAAGACATAAAACCACCTTTTACTAGTTTCCCTAAGCTATCAATGTTAATAGTTCTTGTCAATAGTTAGCTAAAAAAAAGATAAACATTAGTCTTTTACTATGTAATTGTGTGTTTATATATTTCCTTTG
>CAYJJP010000399.1:0-2385 GCA_964370525.1 uncultured Desulfovibrionaceae bacterium
AACCTTTTGTTCACAAAAGGTTTTCCCCCAGAAAAATAATTAATCAGCGTTTCCTTAAATGCTATTCAGCGTTTTCGCCCTTTCCGTTGAGCAGATTTTCATGTCCGCGGATGATTTCCGGCAAAACTTCCGGGCTGGCAAGCGTAGAAGTATCGCCCAGTTCATCATAGGTATTGGAGGCAATTTTTCTTAACATGCGTCGAATAATTTTGCCTGAGCATGTTTTGGGCATGGACTGCACAAATTGAATAACGTCAGGCGTAGCAAGTGGCCCAATGTCACGGCGAATGGTATCACGCAAGTTTTTGCGTAAATCTTCAGACCAAGCAACATCTTCGTTAAGCGCAACATAGGCATAGATGGCTTCGCCCTTAAGCTCGTGCGGCATGGGTACCACGGCAGCCTCGGCAACATCTTTGTGAGCAACGAGGGCAGATTCCATTTCTGAAGTGGAAAGTCTGTGGCCTGAAACGTTGACGGAATCGTCAATACGTCCAAGAATCCAAAAATAACCTTCATCGTCAATGCGTGCACCGTCACCGGATTGGTAAGCATTAAAGCGCTCAAAGTATGAAAGATATTTTGCGTGGTCATTGTAAACACCCTTCATCATACCCGGCCAAGGCTTACGAATGACAAGGTGTCCGCCGCGTCCTTCCACCTCTTCGCTGTCCTCTGCATTCGCCTTTGAGCTTACAACAGCAGCATCGACACCGGGTAGAGGGAAGGAAGCAGATCCCGGTTTGAGTTTGGTAACATAGGGGATAGCCGCAATCATGGCGCCGCCGGTTTCTGTTTGCCACCATGTATCAATGATGGGCAGTTCTTCACGTCCAATGACTCTGCGATACCACATCCATGCTTCCGGGTTGATGGGTTCACCAACAGAACCAAGAATACGCAGCGAGCCAAGGTCGTAGCGTTCCGGCCAAGCTTCACCGGTGCGCATGAGCGAACGAATGACGGTGGGGGCGGTGTAGAATATATTTACACGATATTTTTCCACAATATTCCAATAACGGTCAGGCTTTGGGAAATTGGGTACGCTTTCATACATAACAGTGGTGGCGCCAAGCGAGAGCGGGCCATACACCATGTAAGTGTGTCCGGTAATCCAGCCGCAGTCCGCTGTGCACCAATAAACGTCGTCATCACGCATATCAAAGACCCATTGAGTGGTGTGCGCAGCGTAGGTTAAATAGCCGCCGGTGGAGTGCATAACGCCAGTGGGTTTGCCTGTACTTCCGCTGGTATGTAAGAGGAAAAGTGTATCGTCGGCATCCATGGATTCGCAAGGGAAATCCGCATCAAGTGTAAAGTCATCCAGCAAATCATGCCACCAAATATCACGATTGCGATGCATGGTAACGTCTTGATTGGCACGGTTTACAACAACCACATGTGCCACGGAGGGGCATTTTTCAATGATGGGGTCAAGGTTTGCCTTAAGAGGCTTAATTTTTCCGGCGCGAACAGTACCATCGGCAGTGATAACGACTTTGGCCTTACAGTCTTGAATGCGCCCAAGCACGCCGCCTTCAGCATAACCTGAGAAAATAACGGTGTGGATGGCGCCAATACGAGCGCAGGCTAGCATTGCAATGATAAGTTCTGGAATCATTGGCATATACAAAGCCACTCTGTCCCCTTTACGCACACGCAAAGAGCTTAAGGCATGGGCGATACGGCAGACTTCTGTGTAAAGCATTTGATAGGTGTAACAACGAACTTCGTGCTCACGTTCTCCTTGCCAAATGAGCGCTGCTTTGTTGCGCTTGCCATTAATTAAATGTCTGTCGATGCAGTTGTAAGATGCGTTAAGCTTACCGCCGGCGAACCATTTATATGAATGATTTTCATAATCAGCGTCAAGAACTTTGTTCCAAGGCTGAAACCAATGTAATAGCTGACGCGCACGTTCTCCCCAAAATTCTTCGGGTTCTTCGAGAGCTTTCTTGCAAATAGCTTCATAATCTCTACTACTTTGCACCCAAGCAGTGTCTTTATTGTGTAGGGGTGGAATGTAGGTTCGGATTTCGTTCATCAAAGTAATAAAGCTATCTTGAGCCATGGCAGATTTGCCTCCTTAAATAATATACGGGAAATAATTTCCATTTTTGCACCCTACACAAACCGATAACACTCGTCAATACACAAAAAATTGATTGTAAAAACAGTCAGTCAGAACTATTAGCTAAAAAAACATGTTTGAGCAATAAAACAAGCAACGTAACATACTGTTTTATCGTTAGTTAATCTTTTCACAAATAAATTTAATGAGATGTGAATTTAATGTAAAAAAATAAAAATTTTTTTTACGGTATGTAATTTTAACATTATATATGAGAGCAATATCTTCGTTTTGGCAAGCATGTCTTTAACTAG
>CAYJJP010000400.1:0-2351 GCA_964370525.1 uncultured Desulfovibrionaceae bacterium
TTGGTTATCAAATGGGAAATATTCTCAATCCCGATACCGCAGATATTTTGCAAAGACAATTAGATACTGTAGTTCGTACTGAGAAAACACATACTTTTGAAGAAAAAATCTTTATTCACGACAAATTATTCTTCCTCCAAACAGTGTGTACTCCATATTTTGGCACATTGGAAAAAGTAGATGGAGTTGTTTCTGTATATCGTGATGTTACGAGAATGTTACTTGAGCGTGAAAAAGAACAAGCTCGCGTTGAACAATTAATTCAAGTTCTTACCATGGCCATAGAATTGGTAAACCCATATTTATGCGGTCATTCTTTAGCTCTTGGCGACCTTGCCAACAAGCTTGCCATAAACTTAAAATGCACAGATGAAGAGCTGAAAACCTTGCGGATAGCAGCTGCCCTTAGCCAAATCGGTATGCTTTCCTTGCCGCAATCCCTTTTAAACAAAAAAGGTAAACTTAGCGACGAAGAACGAGCTCTTATGAATACGCACGTTGATAAAACATGTAATATTTTAGCAGACTTTGACTTTGGACTCCCCGTGCAAAGCACCATTCATCAAATGTATGAAAATATGGATGGTTCCGGTTACCCTCGCCAGTTAGTTGGTGAACAAATTGATTTTCTTCCTAGAATATTGAGCGTATCAAATGTATTTTGTGCGATATTGCGCCCGCGCGCCTATCGTAAAGCAAAAACACTCAAAGAAACTCTTATGCTCCTAGATAAGGACAAAAATCAATTTGACCCCAAGGTTATTGCGGCATTACATGCCTACTCAGCTACTGAAGAAGGGAAAGAATTTATTAGCCAGCTTCAACAAAGAAGTATAAGATCTTAGGAGAAGCCTTATGAAAATACTATTTTTACCACACAATTTTCCGGGACCGTTCAGAGGAACTGCTGGTAAATTTGCCGAAAATGAAGAAAATAAAGTTCTTTTTGTCACCTCACGGTCTCGTAATGACGTTCGCATACAAAATGTTGGACGAATTTTGATTAACCAACCATCTATACCCAGCATCTCAGGACGAGCAGAGTTTGAAGCTGTACGAGGCATAAGACGTGCATCGCATATGGCTAATTGTCTTATGCGCCTTAAAAATAAGGGCTTTCACGCTGATATAATTATTGCAAATGCAGGACTTGGGTATGCACTGTACGTCCGTGATGTTTTTCCTGATGCTTTTTTCGTGTGTTATGCTGAAGGTTTTCATGATAATGGCCATAATTATACGGTATTTAGCAAGGGCAAACGCCATCCGTATTTAGATTACGCTCCAGAGCGTGTACGGAATTTTTTCCAATGGGGCGTTCTACAAGAAGCACACATGGTTTACACTTCAACCCAGTGGCAAAAGTCTTTATATCCACCTGAAATACAAAAACGAATATCAGTATTTCACGAAGGAGTTGATGCAAATTTTTTTGTTGCCAACAAAGAAACTCGCTTTAATGTTGATGGATGCGATCTTTCACATGTAGAAGAGTTGGTCACTTTTTCCGGACGTAGTTTTGAAACACATCACAAGCTACCAATATTCCTGCAAGCAGTGCCAAGCATCTTAGAAAATCGTCCAAAATGCCACATTTTGATTATGTCTGCTGACACGCAAGCAGACAATGAACAATGGAAAAAATGGAAAGAAGAGCTAAAAAGCCTTTATGGAATTGACGAAACTCGTTTACATTTTATCAATTTCAGACCTTATGTAGACTACCGTAAACTTTTACAAGCCTCAAGCGTGCACATATATCTTTCAGCACCACAAGCTCTTTCTTCAGGAATCTTTGAAGCCATGAGCTCTGAATGCCTCGTGATTGCCGGTGATACAGGTCCGGTTAGAGAAGTGATTAATCATGGAGAAAATGGTTTTTTATATGACCAAAGTAAAAGTGAAGAGTTGGCAAACACAGCTATTGAGCTATTGGAGCGCAGAGAAAGTATGAATACTATTTGTCAAGCTGCTCGCAAAACCGTTAAAGATAAGTATGAAATCAATAAGCAAACTCCCAAAACAATCAAATCTATACTGAAAAACTATAATACTTGGAAAAAATCAACAACGTAATTAGAGCAACTAGGTTGTAACTATGTTAAAAAGACAAAATTTGCCATTACCATACACCTTAGCCACTCTACCAAAAACTTTTTTACGTTTTGATGGTTTGATTATTCGTGTTATGCTTGTGCTCTTTTTAAGTATTTTTTTTATAAATTTCTTCTCAGTTGCGCATGCAGCTGCTCCTAGGATTTTTGGTTCAGTTGAATTTAAAGGCTCCATGAAAGGCTTAAAACAATGGTTAAGCGTGCAAGATCGTCATCTTAAAAATAATATTTTAGTAA
>CAYJJP010000401.1:0-2334 GCA_964370525.1 uncultured Desulfovibrionaceae bacterium
AATTTTGCACTTTCCGCGTCATCATCTTCGGTGACAATGCCAAGCATGGCTGACAGCGCATAGCGCCTTGCATAGGTGATAGCCGAACCCATGCCCTGTGGATCAGCCCAAATATCTTTAAGATAACAAAGGGATGACGGCAAGAGATGACTGCCATTGACCTGATTCAGCGTGCGTTAGCTTGGTCATAAGCCCAAGACAACTACCCGTACTTGTTTCATTTTCTACCTGTACGGGATACTGACAAAGCCAGATGCCATGTGCAAGCAAAGGCTCCTTGCACACCTCCATAACTGAATTTAAGGACGCATAGCGATTCTTCACAAAGGGGTTTGTGGCATCCTTAATGGCAGGTTGCAAATTCCGCTGCACACTAAGTAAAGCCTTAGCCAATTCATTAACATTTTCTGATTGATATTGTTGCATATTTCCTCCTGTTTTAATTTTGACGAAAGAAAAGCCCCACCTAAAAACAGGCGGAGCTTTGGTTGTTTGTGTTTGTTCAAGGGGGTAATATGTGTTTGAAAATTATTGAGTGACATGATTATACGCTGACACAAAATGAGGATATAAGACAAAGCATAAAAAGTTGCACTTTCAACTTGAATATAAGTATCATTAAAATTAGTATTCTTGGTTTAATAAGAAATTCCAATGAAACAAGTCATATTAAATTATAGGCAAGTACATTCATAGGTTTTGTGACAGTCATGCAAATTTCATATCAGCTTTTTCTCAAAAAATTTGCCAAATGTTCTGTTTGGTGTAGAATGAAGGCACGTTGCTCTTTGTTAAGCCCAGAAAGCATTTCTTTTATGGCTAATACAGTCATATCTTTCGATTCCTCAGGTGCCATAAATAAATCCACAACTCTACAACGAAGTGCATTAGCAAATAATTGTAATCTTTCAAATTTAGGAGCAATCAAGCCTTGTTCCATTCTTGAGAGAGATTGTTGCCCAATCCCAACAAGTTCGGCAAGGTATTCCTGAGACATTTCAAGAGATTTCCGTCGCTTACATATCGAATTACCAACGAGTTGTGTTAGAGTCTGATTTCTTTCCTCCATGATCCCTCCTAGCAAACAGCAAAACAGTCTACTTTGTAGAAAGATATATTGACATGTACTAAAAGAAGTATTATTGGTCGTCAAAGAGGTAAAAAGGTATGCGGCATTTTGATGTCTTATAAAAGGCATTAAAACACTAAACTACTTTAATGATGCAACTTTTTCCTCGTATGAGAAAAGTGTTTTGTAGTGCAAATTGCAGGAAAAAATCTATGACAGAAGAAAATCAATGTAAAAATTTTTTAATAAATTTTACATCTTGCTTGATGTGATGTTTTGTGATAATATTTTACATATAGAAAAACTTATGAAAATATTTTTACTCGCTTTTGCATTCTGTCTCATGTTCCCTTTTTCTGCTTTTACAGAGCACGTGAAATACGTTGTTGACGGAGACACGATAAGGCTTATTACCGGTGAAAAAGTACGTTTTTATGGTGTAGATAGCCAAGAAATAAACACCGAAGCAGGTAAGCAAGCTAAAATCTTTCTTGAAAGCATTTTACCACAAAACGCTTCTATAAAATTAATACGAATAGGTAAAGATAGATACAAAAGAACTCTTGCAATTGTTCTGTATCAAAATCAAGTATTACAAGAAATCATGGTCAGTGCAAACCATGCAAAGGTGTTATGGAAATATTGTAAGTTGGAGATCTGTAAAGAATGGTAATCACATGAGTTGTGCCTGCTACTATGTAGTAACTTATGTAGCACACAATGGGGCCATGACAGATTAAAACATAAGCTATAAAAAAAATATTTAAAACAAGCAATTGGGAGGTAATATGTTACTGCAAAAACAGAAAAATGGTTTTATTTGGGATTTCATTTTATTCGGGATTATCACAGCTGTCATAATGATTGGTGCTCTGGTATATTTGTGGGTAACAGGAGAAAATCAATGGGGAATAGTTACAAATTTTTTATATGCTATTTTAGGTACAATTTTGGGCGCGCTTGGTGCAGCTATTGGAAATTTAGTAAGAAAAATATTTAAACCGTCCACTATAGAAGCTGACAATTTTGTAGGCTATTTTAATAAACATGTTTTTTGGGCTTTTGGTCCGCAAATAATTGGGGGAGGTGCTGGGATAGCTATTACTATTAGTCTTTTAGAAAGTCTTTTAGGCGTTAAGCTATAATAATGCATTGTTTTTAAAAGGTAACATTTTAAAATATTAATTAATCATTCAAAGGTTCGAGGTAGGCATGTCAGGCTCTGGTAATAAATCAAGTTGTTTAGGAATGTGGTTTGGATTAGT
>CAYJJP010000402.1:0-2332 GCA_964370525.1 uncultured Desulfovibrionaceae bacterium
ATAAACTTTAGCTATAATTACTCATTGCATATGAAAAACCTTGCAGCTCATTACCGCCCACAAACTTTTGCCGAAGTCACCGGGCAAGATATGATTACCACTGTGCTTTCGCGTGCTGCTGAACAAGACCGTGTAGCTACGGCCTACTTGCTCAGCGGCACACGCGGAGTGGGAAAGACTACTATTGCGCGTATCCTTGCCAAGGCTTTAAATTGTAAAAATGCGCCAACACCCGAACCCTGTAATGTGTGCAGCAATTGCCAGATGATAACCAAGGGCAACCACATGGACGTTACAGAAATTGACGGCGCCTCCAACAATAGCGTGGAAGACGCACGCGCTTTGCGAGAAAATATTGGCTATGCACCCATGGAAGGTCGCTATAAAGTCTTTATTATTGACGAAGCCCATATGCTTTCACGCTCAGCCTTCAATGCCTTACTCAAAACCCTCGAAGAACCACCGGCACATGTGGTCTTTATTCTTGCCACCACGGAAGCGCATAAATTTCCCATCACCATTGTCAGCCGTTGTCAACATTTCATCTTCAAACGACTCTCGGAAGACGGACTCGTGGCACACTTAAGCCGTGTACTCACCAAGGAAGAAATTCCCTTTGATACGCAAGCTTTACGAGTTATAGCACGCCGCGCCGCTGGCTCTGTGCGTGACAGCATGTCCCTACTCGCCCAAACATTAGCCTTGAGCGAACATAAGCTTGACATGGAAAGCACACGCGCTGTCCTTGGGCTTGCCGGCCAAGATTTATTCATGGCACTTATGCAAGCAATTGTTGCACAAGATTGCGCTGCTGTTATACAAATTATGCAAAAGCTATGCGACCAAGGCGTTGATATGGGCTTTTTTTTGCGCGAACTTACCTCGCTGTGGCGAACCCTTTTTCTTTTACGCGAAGCCGGACAAAATATTCTCCCTTCCTTAAATTTACCGGAAGAAGAAGGTACTCTCTGGCTTACACTCAGCGCAAAATTTTCAGCAGCACACCTGCATGCAGCCTGGCACATGACTCTTGATGCCATGCGCAAAATTATCCATAGCCCCGAACCAGCTGCGGCCTTAGAGCTTTTACTCTTAAATATCACGCTTATGCCGCGTCTTTTACCACTCACGGCTCTGCAAGCTCAGGACATGTCAGGCAATGCGCCAAACACCTCTGTACAAACTCAGGCGCCCGCCGCGCACTCCGCACCCAATAGCAACTCAATGAGCTCCTTTGAAAATCAAGCAAGATTAACAGGAAGACCTGAACGAGAAGCCACATTTGCGCCTAAAAACATGGAAAAAAGCATTACCCTGCCTGCTGACAATATCACACAAAATCAATTCGATAGCGTAGAAAATGCACTACCGGAAACCCACAGGGCAGAACATACAACAAGCACTTCGGGAACTGAACTCAACACCGAAACTGCAACCTGCAGAAAATATAGCGAAAAATACTCTTCCGTCATAAAACGTACTGCCACAAATACCGAAAATGTATTCCCTGAAATACATGCGCAAGAACAAGCACGCCCTACCCCCTATGAAGCTGAAATAAAATCCGTAGAGCGAGCCCCAATTTCCCCAACTATTTCAGATGAAACAACAACTATTGTAGAAAACTCAAATACCCACGAAAGCCCAACCACTCAGGAAAGCTTGACAACAACAAACACGCCGCAAACTCCACTCCCAAGCTTTGAGGCCATACGCGAACACATACGCGCAAAAGAAGTGTTCTCAAGTTACATTCCAAGGCAAATTCACGGAGAATTTACTGGCAACCTCCTAACATTACATGTAGACTCACAAATGGCACATACACAAGTGCACAGAAATTTAAGCTTCCTAGAACAATTGCTCAGTGAATTTTGCCAATGCCCCATACAAATACACTTGAAAGAAATAGAAAAAACGCATACACCACAACACACCCTACTCGAAGAATATTCAAAACGAGAAGAACTGCAAATATGCTTTCAAGAACTTGACGCAAAACTCTATGAAGTGCGACAAACACCAAAAAAATAAGGAGTAATATAATGAAAAACATGAATGATCTTTTACGCCAAGCACAAGTTATGCAAAATAAAATTGCCAAAATGCAAGAAGAGCTTGGACAAAAAAACTTTGAAGCCAGCAGTGGCGGCGGCATGGTAAAGGCAGAAGTGTCAGGAAAACAAGAACTCAAAAGCTTAATCATTGACCCAAAAGCTCTCGAAGGAAATGACGTGGAAATGCTCCAAGACCTCATCGTAGCTGCCATCAATGAAGCCGCACGCATAGCCAAAGATAGCATGGAACGCGAAATGAGCGCCATCAGCGGCGG
>CAYJJP010000403.1:0-2324 GCA_964370525.1 uncultured Desulfovibrionaceae bacterium
TTCTTTAAGAAAATTTTCAGTGCGCTGTGAGCGGCTAATGAATTAAAAAGAAAAAATATAATAGCTTACTATTTTTATCCTTGCCTGAAGAACATTTGCCATCCTTGTGGTTTTGGTGTAGTTTGCTTTTTTGTTTGTTCAACACTGAAAAATTTTAAGATATGGGGTTAAGGTATGAAAACAAAGTTTATTTTTGTTACAGGTGGCGTTCTTTCTTCGCTAGGCAAGGGGCTTGCGGCAGCATCTCTTGGGGTTTTATTGCAAACGCGTGGTTTACGAGTCACCATTCAAAAGCTTGACCCTTACATAAATATAGATCCGGGAACCATGAACCCTTTTCAACATGGAGAGGTCTTTGTTACTGATGATGGTGCGGAAACTGACTTAGACCTTGGCCACTATGAGCGTTTTTTGGGGGTGCCCATGTCACGCAAAAATAATACTACTTCCGGTGCTGTATATCACCGTGTTATAGCAAAAGAAAGGCGCGGCGACTATAAGGGCGGCACCGTACAGGTTATTCCGCATATAACCGACGACATAAAGGATTGTGTATTGTCCTTGGCGGAAGGTAGCGATGCTCCGGATGTTGCCATTATTGAAATTGGCGGCACAGTGGGAGACATTGAAGGCCTTCCATTTCTTGAAGCCATACGCCAGTTGCGCTCAGACCTTGGACGAGATAACTGTCTGAATATACACCTTACCCTGGTTCCTTACCTTCCTTCAGCCGGCGAACATAAGACAAAGCCGACGCAACATAGCGTAAAGGAATTACTTTCCATCGGTATTCAGCCCGATATCATTCTCTGTCGTTGTGAAAAGGGCATACCGCAAGATTTAAAGCGCAAAATCGCTTTGTTTTGCAATGTGGATGCGGATGCGGTATTTTCTGCAGTGGATGTGAAAAATATTTATGAAGTTCCACTGAAATTTTATGAAGAAGGCTTTGATCAAAAAGTAGCCATTATGCTACGTTTACCGGCGCGTAATGCTAATTTAACAGCGTGGAAAAAACTTGTTCAAGATTGTTCCAATTTACAAGAAAGTGTTATCGTTGCAATTGTTGGTAAGTATGTAGAATTAAAAGAAGCTTATAAAAGTTTGCACGAAGCACTTATTCACGGCGGCATAGCTAATGGCGTGCGAGTTGAGCTTCGTTATGTAAATTCCGAGGAAATAACTCCCGAGAACGTCACAAAAGAACTTAAAGGCTGCCATGGGGTGCTTGTGCCCGGCGGTTTTGGCTATCGTGGCGTGGAAGGCAAGATTGCAACCATTGAGTACGCGCGCGAAAATAAAATTCCTTTTTTTGGAATTTGTCTAGGTATGCAGTGTCTTGTTATTGAATTTGCTCGTAATGTGGCAAATATACCCAATGCAAACTCCGGCGAATTTAATGAAAATTGTGAGAATAAAGTCATTTATTACATGACTAATTGGGTTAATCCGCATACCGGCCAAGTGGAACGTCGTCATGTGGACAGCGATCTAGGCGGTACCATGCGCCTTGGCTCTTATGCATGTAAACTCACCAAGGATACACTTGCTTACGCTGCCTATGAACAAGAAAATATAGACGAAAGACATAGACATCGTTATGAATTTAATAATGATTATTTGGAAGTCTTGCGTGAAAACGGGCTTGTTTTCAGCGGCATGTCACCTGACGGAAGCTTGGTGGAAATAGTAGAAATTAAAGATCACCCTTGGTTCTTAGGTTGCCAATTCCATCCGGAATTCAAATCTACAGCCATGCGAGCACATCCTCTTTTCAGAGATTTTATTTTAGCTACGAAAAAACAAGCAGGGCTTTAGAGATTTTAAAGGCATGGACTGCCACGTCATGTCGCTACAAGTTTGATTTTTATATATAAATTTCGGAGCGACATTCCTCGCAGTGACTTACGGTGGTACGCAAAGTCATTGCGAGGAGCGAAGCTACGTGGCAATCCATGTCTTACAAACTACGCCATATTATTTACCTGTTGAAATCAAAATGACCTGTCAATTTTACTAAGCATCATTTCATCCAGTATATTTCCTTGACAAAAATTCTTTTTCTGTGTACTTTCCAAAAAAAAGTAATGCCATTTGACTTCAAAAAGAGTTGTTTTTCAGTATCTTAAAAAGCGCATTCGTTGCGACCTTTTTATAGATAATGATTACACCGCCGTAGGTTTTGTGATTTTCACCGCCGAACACTTTTTGAACACATTGTGCGAAATTTGATTGTTTGAACAGACAGTTATTATCAATCTCTCTAACAAAAGGAAGTTTATTTATGAATTTGACTAAAAATGCCATTGGAAATCTTATTAATC